>JBKHER010000090.1:0-9183 GCA_046540715.1 Halothece sp. | reverse complement strand
TTACGTCTAAGGAAGGATGTGGGATATTTGTCCACAAAATCCGAACTATAATGAATGAGGGAATTACTCTGACCGATACCAAATAAGCGAAGTTGTAAGGAAATAAGGAAATATTGATGTCTGAGTTACTACAAGCAGTGGTCGAAAGCCAAGAAAAAAAGGATCTGCGAGACTTTATTGATCTCCTGCGTCGTGATGGTTATCATCGCTATTTACTACGGAATGATATTCTCAATGCCTTTTCCACCTTCTGTGAGGATCAGCAAAAGGGTTCAGACTATGCCCAGACATCAGCATTGGGTCGCCTTATTTACTACACGCAAGAACTGATTTTAGAGTATGAAACGCTCTATTTAATCGTGCGTCCGCAAATTGCCAGACAAGAAAGTTATCGGGTTTTTGATGACTTAAGTTTTGAACCGCTTACAACTGAAGAATTGTTAGATGTGCGCGATCGTTACGTCAACCATTATCACCCAGAAGAAGGGGATGTCTTTGAAATTGACTTTCAGCCCTTTTATGATTACTCTCCCATTATTAAAGACTCCAAAAACATTGGGCGTGGGGTGGATTTTCTCAACCGTTATATGTCCAGTAAACTGTTCCAAGACCCCAACCAATGGCTAACAGCAGTTTACAATTTCCTCAGTCTCCATCATTACAATGGCATCACCCTCCTGATTAATGGACGCATCCGTGACCAAAAACAACTTTCTACCCAAGTTAAACGCGCCCTAGAGTTTGTCAGTGATCTTCCCCAAGACAAGCCTTATCAAGATTTCCGCTTCGAGTTACAAGACTTAGGGTTTGAACCCGGTTGGGGAAATACCGCCGGACGCATTCAAGAAAGCCTAGAAACTTTAGACGAACTGATTGATTCCCCTGATAATAAAGGGTTAGAAGCCTTCTTGTCTCGCATTCCCATGATCTTTAGAATTGTTCTCGTTTCTGTTCATGGTTGGTTTGGACAAGAGGGCGTTTTAGGACGACCCGATACTGGCGGTCAAGTGGTATATGTTTTAGATCAAGCAAGAAGTTTAGAAAAACAATTAGAAGAAGATATTGAATTAGCAGGATTAAAAGACTTGGGAGTCAAGCCCAAAGTTTTAATTCTCTCGCGCTTAATTCCTAATAATGATGGAACCCGTTGTAACGAACGTTTAGAAAAAGTTTATGGCACCGAAAATGCGTGGATATTGCGAGTTCCCTTCCGTGAATTTAATCCAGAAGTCACTCAAAACTGGATTTCTCGCTTTGAAATTTGGCCCTATTTAGAACCCTATGCTATTGATGCGGAAAAAGAAATTTGTGCCGAATTTGAAGGAAAACCTGATCTCATTATTGGCAATTATTCTGATGGTAATTTAGTTGCCTTTTTATTAGCCCGTCGTCTTAATGTCACTCAATTTAATGTTGCCCATGCCCTAGAAAAATCAAAATACCTATTTAGTAATCTTTACTGGCAAGACTTAGAAGATACCTATCACTTTTCCATTCAATTTACGGCTGATTTAATTGCCATGAATGCGGCTCAATGTATTATCAGCAGCACCTATCAAGAAATCGTGGGACGACCTGATAGTGTAGGGCAATATGAGTCTTATCAAAACTTTACTATGCCTGATTTTTATCATGTGGTAAATGGGATTGAACTCTTTTCGCCTAAATTTAATGTGGTTCCGCCAGGGGTAAATGAAAACATTTATTTCCCCTATACTCAAACTGATGATCGAGTTCCCAATCAAACGGAACAAATTAAAGAATTACTATTCTATACCGATGATGAATCGCAAGTTTTCGGGAAATTAGAAAATCCTGAAAAACGTCCACTCTTTTCCATGGCGCGGTTAGATCGGATTAAAAATTTAACGGGCTTAGTGGAATGTTTTGGCAAATCACCCCAGTTACAAGAACAGTGTAACCTCATTTTAATTGCAGGAAAACTTAGCACCTCAGAAACCACAGATAGCGAAGAACGAGACGAAATTGAAAAAATGTATCGTCTCATTGACGAATACGATCTTCATGGGAAAGTTCGCTGGCTAGGGGTTCGGTTGCCAAAAACTGATTCTGGGGAAGTTTATCGCGTCATTGCGGATCATCAGGGAATATTTGTTCAGCCTGCTTTATTTGAAGCCTTTGGTTTAACGATTCTTGAAGCGATGATCTCAGGTTTACCAACCTTTGGCACCCAGTTTGGGGGACCCTTGGAGATTATTCAAGATCAAGTTAATGGCTTTTATATTAACCCCACTAAGCCAGAAGAAACTGGGCAGAAAATTCTCGATTTTGTGCAGAAATGTGAAAGAGAACCAGAACATTGGAACAGGATTTCAGAGAAAGCTATGGAACGAGTTTATAGCAGTTATACTTGGAAAATTCACACCACTAAACTGCTGTCACTAGCTCGAATTTATGGCTTCTGGAACTTTACCTCTAAAGAAAATCGGGAAGATATGTTGCGTTATCTTGAATCCCTGTTTTATCTCATCTATAAACCCCGAGCAAAAGCCTTGTTAGAAAAACATCAAGCACAGTAGAGATGGTGATCGGTAACACGAAGTTAATTTTTTCGGTTGACCACACCGACAACTTTTGATGGAGTTTGACAGGATAAAAATTGAACTAGGAAGTGAAACGGTTAGTGCAAACGGTGAATCACTCAGAGGAGGTGAATGCTGTATGCGCCCTGCACGTTGGAATCCTGCAACTGAATTAGATATGTTCCGCCGTCAAATGGATCGTCTTTTTGACAATCTAACCGGCGAACATCCCATGGATTCTTTCCAATGGGGTCCCACGATCGAGCTAAATGATCAAGGGGACAACCTACAACTTAAAGCTCAACTACCGGGTCTAAATCAGGATGATATTGATGTGAGCGTTACTCGTGACTCGGTAACCATCAGTGGTGAATATCGTCACGAGAATAATAACGACCGCATCTATGGCTCTGAGTTCCAATATGGCCAGTTTAGCCGTACGGTGCGCTTACCAGTAGGTATCAAGCAGGATCAGGTTCAAGCTGACTACACCGATGGCATCCTCAGCCTCCACTTACCAAAAGTTGAGGAAGCAGTTAACCGTCAGGTCAAAATTAACCTCGGTGGTCAATCTAATCAAGCCATTGCAGGGAGTCAGCAATCCTAAGGAAATCACTTCTTAGTTAAATAATTTAGTCCCCCAGAGAGGGGGCTTTTTTTAGCATTTATTGAATTAAACCTTCTTGAATTAAGCGTTCCCATAACTCTTTTTTATTGAGTTTAGAATATCCTTTTACACCTCCTTTTCTGGCAATATCAACTAATTCTGCTTTCGTGATGTTGCGATTAGAGTCAATGCTATAGGATAACCCCCCTGGTAAATTTACATAAGTTTTCTGAGTACGAGAGTTCCAACTCACTGGCCCTACTTTGACACTGGTGGAAACCCCAGATTTGGATAAATTCAAAGCAATACCGGGAGCAATTTTAATTTTTTTTCTGAAACGAAATCCCATCAGTTTACCTCTAAATAATGTTTTTGCGAATGCTAGCAGAAATCCATTCACTTAATAAAACCATTATAAAAATGGCAATAAAAATGACGCTGGCTTGTGACCATTTTAGGGCATTAATAGAAGCATCTAAGTTAATGCCAATTCCTCCAGCGCCAACTAAGCCAATGACAGTAGATTCGCGAATGTTAATATCCCAACGGAAAACAGATGTCCCCACAAAGGCGGGTAAAACTTGCGGTAAGACACTATAGGTGAGAACTTGTCCTTGATTTGCGCCGGTGGCGGTAATGGCTTCTACAGGTTCGCGATCAATTTCTTCAATGGCTTCATAGAATAATTTACCGACAAAGCCAATGGATCGTAAGCCAATGGCGATGACTCCTGCTAATATGCCAGGACCAATGATGGCAACTAATAATAAGCCCCAGATTAAGGAGTTGACGGAACGGGAAACAACAATAATCAAAAGCGCGATCGCGCGAAGAATAGGATGAGGGGTGGTATTGCGAGCCGCAAGAAAAGACACCACAAAGGCAATACTAACCCCAATCACGGTTCCCAACGTGGCAATATTAATCGTATCCCACAAAGGATTCCATAATTGATTTAAATAAGACCACCGAGGGGGAAACATCCGCGAAATCATATCCCCCGCTTGTTGAGGGGCATCGCTAACAAACGCCCAAATGGTAGCTTCGGAAATGACGTGCCAACACCCGACTAAAATCACTAAACCAACAAAGCCCACAAACCAGCGAATCAGAGTGGCAGCGCGATCGCGCTTTTGCCAAATTTTAGTTCCATTTAATTCCTTAATCGGCATTATTGTAACCTCTTGCGAATCCAACTTGAAACCACTTCGGTTGCCAAAACCAACACAATAATGACAATGAGAATGGCAGCAGAGGTGCTGTAATCATAACGACTAAAAGACGTTTGTAAGGTATCGCCAATGCCACCTGCGCCGACAACTCCCACTACTGTTGATTCTCGTAAATTAATATCAAAGCGATAAGCACTTAAGCCCACAAACCGAGGCGTTACCTGAGGGATAACCCCATACGTAATAATTTGTAGCCAACTTCCGCCAGTGGCTTGCATGGCTTCTAATTGAGCGTGATCAATTTCTTCAATATCTTCTGAGAGGAGTTTTGCTAAAAAGCCAATGCTGGTAAAACTTAAGGTTAATACCCCCGCAAGAGGCCCAAATCCCACCATGACTACAAATAAAATCGCAATCATCACCTCCTGAAACGTCCGAGAAAGAGTAACAATGCTACGACACAGCAAATAAATCGGCACAGGAGAGAGATTACGCGCTGCCCCTAACGCCACCGGAAGAGAAAGTAGCACCCCAACAAACGTTGAAACCACTGTCATCGTTAAACTTTCTAAGATGCCTTCCACGATATCTCGCCCCCGAGAGACAAAATCGGGTTGTAGCACCCCTGCAAAAAGCCTCATGCTACGAGGAATGCCTCTCGCCACTCGTTCCATATCAACTTCTAGGGAGCTAACAGCAAGCCCTAGATAAATCACAATTCCCAATAAAAGCCCCCACCGTAACCACGGATTGGCAATTAACCGTGGAGGCGACCAATAGCGTTCCTTCATACTTCTACCTCTTGGGGGGCTGTCCAATCTTCCTCCCCATAAATATCGGTCAGGGTTTGACTATCTAAGCCATCAGGAGAGCCATCATAGACAACTTTGCCCTCATTTAAGCCCACAATGCGCTGGGCAAAGCGTTGGGCTAGTTGCACATCATGAATGTTAATAATGACGGCTAACTCTCGCTCTCGCGCTAACTCCGTAATTAACCGCATAATTTGTCGGGCTGTTTTCGGGTCTAAACTTGCAGTTGGTTCATCAACTAGCAACAATTCGGGATTTTGAAGCAGGGCGCGAGCAATCCCCACCCGTTGTCGTTGTCCGCCTGATAGCGCATCAGCTCGTTGATCAGGGAATTGAGATAACCCGACGCGATCAAGCAGTCGAAAGGCTTCGGTAATGGTCGTTTGCGGGAAACGGCGAAACCAACTTTGCCAGAATCCCACATAACCCAACTGCCCTGATAAGACATTTTCCATTACCGTTAGGCGTTCTACCAGCGCGTATTCTTGGAAAATCATTCCCATCTGTCGCCGCGCCCGTCTTAACCCATTATTGGCTAGCTTGGTAATTTCTTGTTCATATAACCAAACTTCCCCAGAAGTGGGTTCAACGAGACGGTTAATGCAACGAATAAGGGTGCTTTTTCCAGCGCCAGAAGGGCCAATTAGTGCCATAACTTGTCCTTTGGGGAGAGTGAGAGTGATGTTTTCAATGGCAACATTCCCATCTCGATATTGTTTGGTTAGCCCTTGCAGACGTAGCATAATTAATTTTTAAAGAGTGAGTCGCTTAGGGGTTTTCGTATTCAACGCCGAGGGTGTCATCAATCGTGCGGATAATTTCCCAATGTTCTTCATAGGTAATGGGAATAAATTGAGATTCGCCCGATTCACTAAACTCTTCTTTTAAGGCGCTTCCTTCCCATTCAAAGGTTTCAAAGGCTTCTTCAATATCTTCTTGCAATTGAGGATCTAAATTATGAGCATGGCCGTAAGCGGTTGTTGGGAAGGTTTCAGAAGTGTAAATGGTGCGGAAATCCTCATCCTCCACTACCCCACGACTCATCATCCGCGAAGAAACTGAGTTAGCAATAGAGGCTGCTTGATAATCTTCGTTAACAATGCCTAAAATTGAGTTTTCGTGAGAACCAGAGAAGGTAGAACTAAAGTCTCGGTCTTCGATGAAATCAAACTCAGATTCTAGTAAAGCAGAAGGGGCTTTAAAGCCAGAGTTAGACGTTTGAGAGGTGAATGCAATTTGTTCTCCCTCTAAGTCCTCTACCTTGTCGATAGAACTATCGGCAGGAACAATAATTTCCATTTCATAACCGAAACTCTCATCTTCTGACGCCATCATGGTGAAGGGAACAAACCCTGCAAAATTTACCGCAAAAGGCACACTCCCAGTGTTAAAGCCAGCAACGTGCAGACGACCAGCTCGCATGGCTTCTAGTTGTGCGGAGTTGGAGTCAACGGCAAAAAATTCCACGTCTTTTCCCGTCACCTCTTCCATGTGGTCGATAAATCCAGCCCAAACATCTCGATACACCGCTGGATCTTCAACTGGGGTATAGGCAAAAACTAGGGTATCGGGATCAACGGTTTCCTCGGGGGTGTCTGCCACTAAATCCCCATTGTCATCGCAGAAACGCTCTGCCATTTTTTCAGGACGAGAACAGTCTGATTCAGCAACATTGTCTGAGGAGTTACCACAAGATATCAGTAAAGCTCCCAGCGCGATCGCGCTTAACCAAGGTGTCACCGACGACGATACAAAGTTACATCGATGGGTCATCATTATTTAATACAAAGAAACAATAAACATCTCTTCACAAAAGATAGTTTAATCTCACTAATAGAAGTCTAAATCAAGTTTAAGTAATGGTTAAATTTTTCCGAAGTTATTTACTCAGTTGCTTAACGTCATTATACCGTTTTGGACAATTTGCGCTACATTCAGATCCCCCCAACCCCCCGATATTTTGGCAGGGTCGTTTCATTCTCGGAGAAATCACCTTGTTTGTAGGGAGAGGGGGAGAGAGGGAGAGAGGGAATTAGGGAGAACCCCCCCATCCCACTTTCATTCTTCCCCCCGAGAATGAAACAGCCCTACCCTTTGAAAGGGGGGAACAATGGGTTGGTGTGTAGCACTAATTTTTAAAAATGGTATTACAAAGGAAAAATCAAATTCATTAAATTATCAAACAAAAGAATTTTTGGTGGAAGAATATAACATTTGAAAAGGCGAGAATTCTTACCTAGGAGTGATATCACTAAAAAACAGATAAACTATACTATAATAGTTAGTGATTTATATCAATTTTAATCAGTTAACTTACTTTTTAGCTGAGTCTTAATATTTCTTTTAGGAACACTCTCTCAAATCATCACTATTTTTGAATGGTCAATCAATCCCCGCAAAATCAGTCTTTTCCTATTGTCGGTGTTGCTGTTTCCGCAAGAGATACCCAAGCCCTACAACAATTTTTCTCTGAGATCTCTCAAAACAGTAACCTTGCTTATTTAGTTCTCGACATTTCTACATCTCAAGAGGAGAGGTTAACCTCAGAAACTCTACAAACTTATACCTCCGTCGCTGTGAGTATTGCAGAAAATAATGAGGTAATACGCCCAAATCATATTTATCTTATTCCCTCACAAAAGCGAGTTCGCTTTATCGGTAGGAAAATTAAACTCGAACCTGTCAGCCACGATACAAGTGAGTCTCCCATTGACAGTTGTTTCCAAGGCTTAGCCCATCATCAAGGAAGTGAGGCGGTTGGAGTTATTTTATCAGGCGTTAGTAATGAGGGGACAACTGGTATTAAAGCAATTAAGTTCCAAGATGGTTTAGTGCTTGTGCAATTAGAAGAAACCGCTTATTATCAACAGATGCCTCGCAATGCCAGTTTAACAGGGGTAGTTGATGCAAAGCTCCCTCCTGATCAAATTCCCAGCACAATTGAGCAATATTTTCAGCATAAAAAAAGTCATCCTCAACTCATCGAACAACCCTCAGTGGAAGCCTCTCAAGAATGGTTACAAGAGATTTTTACCCTGCTGCGATCGCGCATTGGTCATGATTTCACCCCTTACAAACGTAACACCCTGATTCGCCGTATTATTCGGCGGATGAATCTCCAACAAATTGAACGTTACCAAGACTATACTCAATTCTTACGGGAAAATCCAGAAGAGATCAAAGCCTTATTTCGAGAATGCTTAATTGGGATTACCAGCTTTTTTCGAGATGCACCAGCATTTGAAGCTTTAAAAGAACAATTCCTTCCCCCTTTATTAAATTCCCTATCAGAAGGAGAGACATTTCGCGCTTGGATTCCTGCTTGTTCTACAGGAGAAGAAGTTTATTCGTTAGCGATAATTCTCCAAGAAATCATTGATAGGATGAATAAGCACATTAATCTGCAATTATTTGGAACTGATATTGATCAATTAGCCATTGAACGAGCGCGAGAAGGTATCTTTCCACCAAGTATTCAAGCTGAAGTTAGTCCTGAACGTTTAGAACGTTTTTTTGAACGAGATTATCAGTTTTATAAAATTAATCAAGAAATCCGAAATGCCACTATCTTTTCCATTCAAGATATATTAAAAGACCCTCCTTTCTCTCATCTTCACTTACTCAGCTGTCGCAATTTATTAATTTATTTAGGCGGAGAAACCCAAAAAAATATATTCCCCCTATTTCACTACACACTTAATCGATCTGGAATTTTAATATTAGGTCCTTCGGAAAATATTGGTGATTTTCAAAACTTATTTTCTCCTCTTGATCATCGTTGGAAAATTTTTAAGCGTCGGGATATTCAGCAACTTTCACATCAACCGATTAACTTTCCGACTCGTTCCCAATTTAAATCAACGAGTAATCATTCTTCCACGAACCAAGAAACTAATTTAGGAAAGCTAGTAGAAAAAAAACTCTTAGAAGAATTTTCTCTTACGGCAATTCTTATTGAAACTAATGGAATCATTATTCATGTTAAAGGACGCACTGGCAAATTTTTAGAAATGGTGAGTGGCTTTCCTAGTAATAATATTATTGACTTA
>JBKHER010000089.1:0-9267 GCA_046540715.1 Halothece sp. | reverse complement strand
CAATTATTTTCCGTAGTGCGACCGTCTCGGTCGCTACTAGGGAGCAAGATGCTCCTAGGGAGCAAGATGCTCCTAGGGAGCAAGATGCTCCCACTCCTAGGGAGCAAGATGCTCCTAGGGAGCAAGATGCTCCCACTCCTAGGGAGCAAGATGCTCCCACTCCTAGGGAGCAAGATGCTCCCACTCTCAGCTTGATGGTTTTTATTTGGAATGACTATAAATCGTGTTCTAAACTTTAAACTATAACCAGCTTCATTCAGGTAACTTCATGGTGCTATCAGGATATACAATCCAAGAAACGATCGCGCAACGAACCAATACCATTATTTTCCGTGGCATTCGCGAAAGTGATCAACAGCCTGTTATTATTAAACGCCTGAAAGCAGACAACCCTGAAATTAAAGAAATTAGACGGTTTCAGCATGAATATGAGGTAACCAAAAACCTCGATTCTGAGGGAGTTATTAAATCCTATAGCCTCGAACCTGATGGCAACAGTTTCGCCCTGATTTTAGAAGACTTTGGCGGTCAATCTTTATCCGACTATCTCGCTAACCATAAACTCTCCCTAGATGAATTCTTTCCCATCGCTATCCAGTTAGCAGAGATTCTTAGCCAACTCCATCCCCTCCCCCTCATTCATAAAGATATTAAACCCAGCAATATTATTATTCATCCTGACACCCAACAGGTGAAGCTAACAGACTTTAATCTTGCAATTCAAGCCCCCTTTGAATATCCCTCTGTCCAAAATCCCCATTCTATTATGGGAACTTTGGCTTATATGTCTCCAGAACAAACGGGGAGAATGAATTGTTATCTCGACCATCGTAGTGATTTATATTCGCTAGGGATAACCTTTTATGAAATGCTGACAGGGGAATTACCCTTTACCAGTCGTGATCCTCTAGAGTTGATTCATGCTCATTTAGCAGAACTTCCTACCCCACCCCATCAGCATCAGTCAATTCCTCTCCCCTTATCAAATCTGGTGATGAGGATGTTAGCGAAAAAAGCTGATGATGGGTATCAAACGGCAACAGGATTAAAACATGATTTAGAACTCTGTTGGCAACAATGGCAAGAAACAGGGGACATTGAACCCTTTGAGTTAGGAACGCGCGATCGCGCTTCGGGTCTAATTATCCCGCAAAAACTCTACGGGCGAGAAATAGAAGCTCAAACTGTCACCAACACCTTTTATCAGGTTCAAAAAGGAAATAGCGCCGTATTACTAATTTCTGGTTATGCAGGGATTGGTAAAACTTCCATTGTTAATGAAGTTCGTTCCCCCCTATTAGAATCACAGGGTCATTATATTAGTGGGAAATTTGAGCAGTTAAAACGGGATACCCCCTATTCAGCAATTATCAAGGCATTTCAGGGCTTAATTCAACAGTTACTTACCCTCTCTAAACAGGAACTCACTGCTTGGAAACAGCAAATTCAAGCCGCAGTTGGAGATAATGGTCAGGTAATTATCGATCTCATTCCAGAACTGGAATTATTAATCGGAAAACAGCCTCCTGTTCCCATTTTAGAAGGAGAAGCCGCGCAAAATCGTTTCCATCGCGTCTTTCGAGAATTGATTAAAGTATTTTCTCAACCTGAACATCCTCTTGTGTTATTTCTGGATGATTTGCAGTGGATGGACTTTGCTTCCTTGCAGTTAATGCAATCTTGGCTGAGTGAGGAAACCATTCATTACTTCTTCTTAATCGGCGCTTATCGGGATAATGAAGTGGCGTTAGGTCATCCCCTGACTTATTTCATTGATAAAATTGAAACTCAATCCCATTTAATTTATCGAGAAATTACGGTTACACCCCTATCTTTTGATCCCGTACAGGAGTTGGTTTGTGATACCCTAGACGCAAAAGCCGAGCCAACAGCAATCCAACAATTAAGTCATTTAGTTTACGAAAAGACGCAAGGGAATCCCTTTTTCATTAATCAGTTTTTGAAAACGTTAAATGAAGAACAATTACTGACTTATGATCAACAGCGCGATCGCTGGGTTTGGGATTTTGAAAGTATAGAAGAAGTCGGGATAAGTGACTTAAATCTTGTCGAACTTTTAGTTAGAAACTTACAGAAATTGCCATCACCCACTTTAGAAATTTTGAAACTTGCTTCTTGTATTGGTAATCAATTTACCTTAGAAGTCTTAGCGATTATTACTGAATCTTCTGTTTCAGTGACTGAGCAAAAGCTCCAATTAGCCATAAAAAAAGGTTTAATTATTCCTAATAAAGAAGAAACTCGGGATATCCTTTATCAATTTTTACATGATCGAATTCAACAAGCCGCTTATTCCTTAATTCCACAAGATCAAAAGCAATTAACTCATCTTAATATTGGTAAAAAATTACTAGAAAAGGCTGATCTATCTATAGACGAGGAGAAAATTTTTATAATTGCTAATCAAATCAATTTTGGACAAGATTTATTAACAACTCGCCGCGAAAAAGATGAATTAGCACAAATTAATTTAAAAGCAGGGAAAAAATCGAAAGCAACGGCAGCGTATCACTTAGCAACCTATTATTTAGAGTCAGCAGTTAATCTCCTAGAAGAAGAAAGTTGGGATCGTCAGTATGACTTAACTTTAAGTATTTATTTAGAAGTAGCCACAACTTACTATTTATTGAGTGATTTACCTAAAGCGATGTCTTTTTTACAAGTGGGAAAAGAAAAAGCAAAAAACACTTTAGATGAAGTTAAATTTTTCAAAATAGAAATTAAAATTAATTTAGCCCAATCAGAATTTAACCAAGTGTTAAACAATGGCAGAAAAGTGCTAGACAAATTAGGGATTGATTTAGTTGATTCTCCTCCTCAAATCACTGATATAGAGGAGCTAAAAAACTCACCTATTATGAGTGATCCATTTCGAGTTTTGGCGATGGAAATTCTTAATTTAATTTATGCTCCCGCTTGTTTTTCCGACAGCGCGATCGCGTTCCCAACGCTTTACACAATGCTTGATTTGTCTCAAAAGTATGGTAATTCTATTAGCACGCCTTATGCTTATGCCGTTTATGGAAATATCGTTGCTTGGATGTATCTCGATATTGAGTTGGGATATCAATTAGGTCAATTGGCGTTAGAGATTGTTGATCAATTACAAGCAGCAGTTATTTCACCTCAAGTTAATGTTGCTGTTTATATTAATTTATTTTATAAAAAAAGGCACCTTCAAGAAACAATTAATCCCTTGTTTAACTCAATTCAAAAAGCCTTGGAATTTGGGGATATTGAGTTTGCCTGTCATAATGCAAATTTTTATTGTGAACATCTTTTAGCGGTAGGAGCAAATTTAAATAAAGTTCACAAAGAACAAATTAAATATATTAACTTGATTGCTAATGCTGAACAAAACCATCAACTTTATTTGACAAAAATAAGCACCCAAGCTGTTGCTAACTTAATTGATAACGCTAACCTGCAATTAGAGCTAACAGGAAATTTCTTTTCTGAAGTAGAGGATAGTGAATATTTAATCAATATTGATAATCGTATTTTACTTTTTTATGTTAATTACTATAAAGCCTTTCTTTGCTATTTAAGACACGAGTCTGAGCAAGCAGTCCACTATTGCAAAATAGCATTAAACTACTCTGGTTTTATTAATGCTCAATTAATTTTTACTGAGCATAATTTTTTCTATTCTTTAGCCCTTTTAGGTCAATATTGCTATGGGAGTGAAGGATTGTTTAATGAAGATCAAACACAAGTAACTGAAAACCAAGAATTAATGCAACTTTGGGCAGATCATGCCCCGATGAATTTCCAATATCGCTACGAACTGGTAGAGGCAGAAAAAGCCCGAGTCTTGGGAGAAACTTTACAAGCAATGGAATTGTATGATGCTGCCATTGCAGGGGCAAAAGAAAATGGTTTTATCCAGCACGTTGCCCTCGGAAATGAACTCGCAGGAAAATTTTATTTACAACTAGGACGAGAAAAAATTGCCCAAACCTATCTCGCCGAAGCCCATTATGCCTATCGTCGTTGGGGGGCAAATGCGAAAGTCAAAGACTTAGAAAAACGTTATCCCCAATTCCGTCTTGAACAAACCATTCCCCAACCGAAAATTAAAAAAGATGTCACCATTGACTCCACCACCAGCAGTGACACTCAAGACTTAGACTTAATGACTATTATTAAGGCTTCCCAAAGTTTAGCCGCAGAAATTGTCCTTGATGACTTATTAGCCAAACTGATTCAAATTGTGGTGGAAAATGCGGGAGCGCAACTGGGTTATTTAATTTTAGAAAAGGACAGTCAATTATTTCTTGAAGCCTCTGCTGAGAGAGAAGACATTAACAGTTCGCAATCGCTTCCGCTTCAGGATAGTCAACACTTACCCCTCTCCATTATTAATTATGTAGCAAGAACCAAAGACAATGTCATTTTAGATGAAGCCACCACCGCCGAACTCTTTAGTCGCGATTCTTATATTACTCAAAATGAGCCCCAATCTATTTTATGTACGCCCATTCTCAATCAAGGAGAGTTAGTCGGAATTATTTATTTGGAAAATAACTTAACCAGTAATGCTTTTACCGATGACCGATTAGAAATCATTAATATTCTCTCCTCTCAAGCTGGAATTTCTATTAAAAATGCGGTGCTTTATCAAGAAATGAAAGCCCTCAATACTGATTTAGAACAAACCAAAGAAGCCCTGGCTGAATCTAATCGGAATTTGGAACAAAAAGTGGAAGAACGCACCCAAAGCCTTTCAGAAACCTTAGAAGTGCTAAAAGCCACGCAAGCAGAATTAAAGTTTGAAAATCAGTTATTACGCAGTGAGGAAGACTTTTCAAGTTATGATTATCAAGTGGGTGGCAGTCTTCCCAGCAATGCTCCTACTTATGTGGTAAGAGCGGCAGATCGCTATCTGTATCGGGCTTTAAAACAGGGAGAATTTTGCTATATTCTGAACCCCAGACAAATGGGAAAATCCAGTTTAATGATTCAGATGATGCACCATCTTCGCTATGAGGGTTGGTGTTGTGCGGCGGTGGATTTAACTCGCATTGGTAGTGAAGAAGTGACAATTCATCAATGGTATAAAGGGTTAGCAGTGGAGTTATGGAAGAATTTTAATTTACTGCGAGTGGTGAATCTTAAAAGTTGGTGGAATGAACAAACGGATTTATCTCCTGTGCAACGGTTTGGTCAATTTCTAGAAGAAGTCTTGTTACCAAATGTGGGGAGTAACAATGAAGAGTCTTCGCCGAATCTTGTCATTTTTATTGATGAAATTGATGCGGTGTTAAGTTTAGACTTTTCCTTGGATGACTTTTTTGCTTTGATTCGATCTTGTTATAATCAGCGCAGTTTTAATTCAGAATATCAGCGCTTAACCTTTGTGCTGTTAGGGGTAGCCACACCCTCGGATTTAATGTCAGATTCCCAGCGAACGCCGTTTAATATTGGTCAAGAGATTACCTTAAACGGGTTTAAGCATCATGAGGCGCAACCGTTGTTAGAAGGGATTACTCAGAAGGTACAGAATCCGCAAGCGGTGTTACGAGAGGTGTTAGCTTGGACGAATGGACAGCCGTTTCTCACGCAGAAAATTTGTCGTCTGATTCGTAGTTCTTCGGAGACAATTCCTTTAAATGAAGAGGCGGATTGGGTTCGGGAATTGGTGGAACAGAAAGTGATTCACAATTGGGAAGCACAGGATCAGCCAGAACATTTGAAAACGGTGCGCGATCGAATCTTGAATTCGGTGACCCTTCGGGTCAATCGCGTTTCATTTTCTTCTCAACCTCGTCAGGAAGTTTTAAGTCTCTATCAAGAAATTTTAGAGCAAGGGTCAGTAACGGCGCAAAATACCGCCGTGGAAAAAGAGTTATTACTATCTGGATTAGTGGAGAAAGAGAATGGAGAATTGCGAGTGAGAAACCGCATTTATGAAACCATTTTTAATCGCGATTGGGTAAGTTTTTGGCGCAGGGCTGTTTCATTCTAAAACCAAAGGTAAAATGAGAGGGAGATAGGGAAGTGGGGAGAAGAATATATTAGTTAACACTACTGCCTAAAATATATAAACTGAGGAGCGTTCCACTATTCCAGAGGCTGTGAACAACAATTGAAGCGAGAATATTGCGCGATCGCGTATAAACTACCCCCAACACTAATCCCAACACCAGCAAGGGTAAAACTTCTGATAAACTCAAATGCGCCACAGAAAAGAGTAAACTGCTTAACCCAATTGCCGCCCACACTGGAACATATTTTGTCAGAGAAGGTAGTAAAAACCCTCGAAAGATAATCTCTTCAAAAATGGGAGCCGCGATCGCTGCTGTGGTAAAAAAGATCAATAACGCCACTTTATCTTGGGCTTGCACTGCTAAAAATAATAGCGGATTGCTGCCCCCTTGTCCTTGCCAAATTTCCTGATTAATAATCGAGACAATCACCACTAGGGGAATCGCAACTAAATAGCCACCAATCCCCCACACTAGCCAATTATTGCCCTTAATCTGAAACCAACCCTCTGGAAGGGGAAAATACTGGCGAATGGAAAAATAAAGCACCGTTAGCCCTCCTGCTGTCATCAAAATATAGGTGACTAACACATACAACGCTTTTCCTTGAATTTCCCAAACCGCAGGGTTAACGCCTGAAGCAGCAATTAGCAACGGGAGTAAAATTTGACCAACAAAGAAAAATCCCACCACTAAAACTTGCCAAGTAATTTCCCAATCCCAAGGGGTTTCCCATGTTGTATTTTCATTTATGGCTAAAATGGACTCTTTTCCTTTAATCGCCCATTGCGTGAGTAAGAAAATTAATAAACCAAAGCCGATTAATCCTCCAATTAGCGGCAAACCCGTTACAATTGCTAAATTAAATAACGCTTGCTGGGCTTTCTCCTGTTGGGCTGTTTCTAAAGAAGCTAATGCAGTTTCATTTCCTTGCACCTCATATAAGCGATGTAACCCCTCATATCGAAACCAACCATCTAGCTGATCTTGAATTGTAGTTTCAGCATTATCACTAACTTGAGGTGGTGTTTCCCATAACCCTGCTAAGACAGTAGCCGTGCGAGAAATATTGGCAAATCCCGTTTCTTGGGAAAATTCTTCCTGTAACTCTTGCCAAGTTGCTAACGCCCTCTCTATATTATTCTGTTTTGCTTCTAGAATCCCGATTTTGAGTTCTAATTCCCCAATAAAGCCATTTAATTCTTGAATTGTCCCTTGTAGCTGTTGTTCTTCTGGGGAAACATCAGGAACTTGTGCTAAATTGACCTCATTGCTAACTGTCGCATCAGCAGATAACCCTTCGAGTTGGGCTTGGAGATCACGGCGACGACTTTTTGCTAACTCTAGGCTTTCCTCATACTTGGTTTGGGCATCAGCATAAGGATTTTCTCCTAATAAGGCTTGGGAAGAGATTTGACTGTCTTCTTCTACAACTTCTAAAGTTGTTGCTTGGAGGGATAAATTAACTTGATACAGTTCTAATCGCGCTTGAATTTGCGGTTGTGAGAGGCTACTGCCTAAGGAAAGGACAATTTTCCCCACCGCAAACAAGGTTAACAGAATTAAGAGAAAGCGTTTTAGGGTCATAAAATCTCGAATTCTTGGCAAAATGATATCTAATAGGAAATACAAAAAACACTGCTACACTTGCTAATCCCCCCAACCCCCCTTTGAAAGGGGGGCAAGAGATCGTTAAGCCAGTTCATTTGTAGCAACCATTAGGGTATTTCATATAAACCGATTGTAACTGAGATGGACTTAACCACCAATAGGCGCAAGTGTCGTAGTACAATAAGCTCGTTTATCGAATTGGAGGAGAAACTGTGGCAACTAAGGTCATTATTATCCGTCACGGACAAAGCA
The DNA here is from genome assembly GCA_046540715.1 of Halothece sp. Classification (GTDB taxonomy): domain Bacteria; phylum Cyanobacteriota; class Cyanobacteriia; order Cyanobacteriales; family Rubidibacteraceae; genus Halothece. Next base: position 1,396 of record JBKHER010000089.1, on the reverse strand, counting down.
CCTATAATTTAGAACAGATGATTCAAGGACGTTGTGACAAGTCGGTTTTAACGGCTAAAGGTCGCACTGACGCAGAAAAAGTGGGGATGACCTTACGTCAACTTGATATTAAAACGCTTTATTGCAGTCCTTTACAAAGAGCAAAGGAATCAGCCGAAATTATCCGTAATTGTTTTGAGGTTTCTCCTTCTTTACAAGTTGCTGAGTTATTGCAAGAGGTGGATCTCCCATTATGGGAAGAAAAGAAAAAAGATGAGGTAGCAAGTCAGTTTCCAGAAGATTATCACTGCTGGAAAACACGCCCCCATGAGTTTTATATGTTAGTAAATGGGCAAAAGCATTATCCTGTTTTATCTCTCTACGAACAAGCAAAAGACTTCTGGAAAAGTATTATTTCTCAACATGATGGGGAAACCATTGCGATTGTTGCTCATAATGGGATTAATCGTTGTTTAATTAGTAGCGCGATCGGAGTTCCACCTGCACTTTATCACTCGCTTCAACAATCGAATTGTGCAATTAATGTGCTTAATTTTAAAGGGAATTGGGGAGATCCCGTGGAATTAGAGTCTCTCAATCAAACGGCTCATCTGGGAGTTAAGTTGCCATCACCACGCAAAAATCAAGGGCTTCGTTTATTATTAGTGCGTCACGGGGAAACTGACTGGAATAAGGAATCTCGTTTTCAAGGTAAAATGGATATTCCTCTCAATGAGAATGGGAGAGAACAAGGACGCAAAGCAGCAGATTTTCTGAAAGACACATCTCTTGATTTTGCTGTTTCTAGCCCGATGTTACGCCCCAAAGAAACCGCAGAATTAATTTTAGCTCATCACTCAGGAATTGAGTTAGAACTGAAAGAAAATTTATTAGAAATTAGTCATGGCAATTGGGAAGGAAAGTTAAAGCCAGAAATTCAAAAAGAATATCCTGAATTACTCAAGCAATGGCAAGAAACGCCAGAATTGGTGCAAATGCCAGATGGGGAAAATTTACAGCAAGTTTGGGATCGCGCGATCGCGGCTTGGGAAGAAATTATTGCAGAACAAGGAAAAAATTCTGAAGGAATGAAAACAGGAATTGTTGTTGCCCATGATGCGATTAATAAAGTCATTCTTTGTGCGTTATTAGGGCTATCTCCCAGTCATTTCTGGAATGTTAAACAAGGGAATGGCGCGGTGAGTGTCATTGATTATCCTGAAGGAAAAGAGGGCGCACCTGTGTTACAAGCGATTAATATTACCAGTCATCTTGCAACAGGAATTTTTGACCAAACCGCAGCTGGTGCTTTGTAATACAAATTGGAGAAAACAATTGTTATTGATTATTGGTTATTTGTGACCAATGGCTGTAGCACCAATTATTAGGGGGGATTTCCCAATTACTAGGGGAGTTA
>JBKHER010000088.1:0-9350 GCA_046540715.1 Halothece sp. | reverse complement strand
CGGGTCACTGTCTGGGAAAATAGCTCGGTGCCAGGTTCTTTTTTCCCCCCTCCTTGGGGGGTTGTTTTTTTTAAACCTCTGTGATCCACAAACCGCATTATACTGGCAAAAAGACTTGAGGAAATAAAGATGCTTGCTAGGATTTGGAGTGCCACTATTGTTGGAATAGATGCGGTTAAAGTGGGAGCAGAAGTTGATGTTTCAGGAGGGCTACCCGGAATTGTTGTTGTCGGACTTCCTGATACCGCAGTGCAAGAGTCACGGGAAAGGGTCAAAGCAGCGCTGAAAAATTCGGGGTTTGCTTTTCCCATGCGGAAAATTGTGATTAATCTTACTCCTGCTGATTTACGGAAAGAGGGGCCAATTTTTGATTTACCGATTAGTGTTGGAATTTTAGCTGCTTCAGAACAAGTAGATGGGAACTTATTGGGAGATCACTTATTTTTAGGAGAAGTCTCTCTAGATGGCAGTTTAAGACCAATTTCTGGGGTTTTACCGATCGCGGCGACAGCGAAAAAAATTGGGATGGCGGGAATTGTCGTTCCCCATGATAATGCTAAGGAAGCAGCGGTAGTGGAAGGATTACCAGTTTATGGATTCAATCATCTTTCGGAAGTGGCTCAATTTCTCAATCAACCCGAAAGATATCAACCCTTTGCATTAGATGCCAAACAAGAACTTGCCAAGGCAACCCCTGTAACTGCTGACTTAAAAGATGTCAAAGGACAAGCCCATGCTCGTCGCGCCCTTGAAATTGCGGCTTCTGGGGGACATAATTTAATTTTAGTGGGGCCACCTGGAAGTGGCAAAACCATGCTGGCTAAACGGTTACCCGGGATTTTACCGCCACTCTCCTTTCCAGAAGCCTTAGAAGTTTCACAAGTGTATTCTGTTGCAGGGTTTTTAAAGCATCGGGGATCGCTGGTTAAAGAGAGACCTTTTCGGAGTCCTCACCATTCCGCATCAGGCCCGGCTTTAGTGGGAGGAGGTAGTTTTCCTCGTCCTGGAGAAATTTCTTTAGCCCATAAGGGGATCCTTTATCTCGATGAGTTAACCGAGTTTAAGCGTAATGTTTTAGAGTTTCTCCGTCAGCCTCTTGAAGATGGATATGTTAGCGTTTCTCGGACTCGTCAATCGGTTACTTTTCCGGCGGGATTTACCTTAATTGCCAGTACCAATCCTTGTCCTTGTGGCTATTATGGCGACCCAATTCAGGCTTGTACTTGTTCTCCTTATGTAAGACAAAAGTATTGGGCAAAATTATCGGGTCCGTTGATGGATCGCATTGATTTACAAGTCAGTGTCAATCGTTTAAAGCCAGAAGAAATGACTAAACAGGGAACAGGAGAACCCTCAGAAGTGGTCAGAAAAAGAGTTATTCGTGCTAGGGAAATGGCGCGTCATCGTTTTGAAAAAGAAGATAAAATTACTCAAAATGCCCAAATGCAAAGCCAGCAGCTACGAAAATATTGCCAACTCGATGATACCAGCCGCACTTTGTTAGAAAATGCGATTCGGAAGTTAGGGCTGTCTGCAAGGGCGATGGATCGAATTTTAAAAGTCGCTCGCACGATCGCTGATTTAGCCGAAGAAGAAACAATTCAATCCTCTCACCTTGCAGAAGCAATTCAATATCGAGCCCTTGATCGCGCTTAACTGTTCCTCTCAAGGAAATACTAATCATTAATTATATGTCTATTGTGCTAACCCTATGTATTCTAGTTTTAGCTTTAATTTGTTTTGCTACCGAGTGGTTTCCTGTTGATTTTACCGCTTTAGTTGTTGCCATTTTACTAATGGTGTTTGGGTTAGTGACTCCTGAAGAAGGAATTTCTGGATTTAGTAATCCAGCAACTATTACCGTAATGGCCATGTTTATTTTAAGTGCTGGAATTTCTAAGACTGGCGCGATTCAAATTGTGGGAGAGTGGTTACTAAAATGGGGAGGAAAAACCAATCAGCAACAAACTTTTGTCATGGGAGGACTAGCTGGGACTATTACGGCAGTTATTAATAATACTGCTGTCGTTGCTATTTTTATTCCCTTAATTGAAAATTGGTGTAAAAGGCGAAAAATTCCCGTTTCTAGAATGTTAATGCCTCTTTCTTTTGCCACAATTTTAGGAGGAACAATTACTTTAATTGGAACTTCAACTAATCTTTTAGCTAGTAGCATTTCCGAAAAACTCGGCTATGGAGCTTTTAGCTTATTTCAATTTACAGAGGTGGGATTAATTAAATTTATTGTTGGTCTAATTTATATTACCTTTGCTTCAGTATGGCTTCTTCCCAATCGCAATCCTACGAATAATGGCTCTTATGAAAATAATTACCAATTGAAAGATTATGTAAGTGAATTAGTTATTTCTCCTCGCTCTAATTTAATTAAACAGACCTTACGTTCTAGTGAAGTGCAACGAAAGTTTGATATTGATGTTTTAGAGATTATTCGAGATGGGATTCATTTTTCTCAACCTTTAGGAGATAAAGTTTTAGCTGCAGGTGATATTTTATTAGTTCGAGGTTCCAAAGAAGAATTATTACAAATTCGAGAAGAAAAAGGATTAGATATTCTTCCTGATGTTAAGTTTAAAGATGAGAATATTGCTTCACAATTAACCGATAATGAAGAAGGAATTGCAGAAGTCTTAATTCTTTCTAATTCTCGTTTAGTGGGATCAACATTAAAAGAATTACGCTTTCGTCAACGCTATAATTCAACCGTTTTAGCGATTCGGCGAGGAGAAGAGGTGTTGCGCGATCGGTTGGGACAAGTTCCCCTTCGTTTTGGAGATTTGTTATTAGTTCAGGGGCCAAGAGAAAGTTTAGCTGGCTTTCAAACAACTAGAGAATTATTAGTGATTGAACAAAGTAGTCGGGAAGGATTACGGGAAGATAAAGCACCAATTGCAGTGGCAATTATTGTCGGAGTTATTATCACTGCTGCCTTTAATATTATGCCCATTTTAGTGAGTGCGTTAGCTGGGGTTGCTCTCATGGTGTTAACAGGTTGTTTAAAACCAGGAGAAATTTATGGAGCAATTCGTTGGGATGTGATCTTTCTTTTAGCAGGCTTAATTCCCATGGGAATTGCCATGGAAAATTCAGGGGCAACAGCATGGCTTGCGGATCAACTCCTTTTTATCGGTAATCACTTCTCGGGGTTTTGGGTATTAGCATTTTTCTATTTTGCCACTACAATTCTTACGGAAATTTTATCCAATAATGCGTCTGTTATTTTAATGATTCCCATTGCGGTTAAAGTCGCTGAATCATTAACAATCAATCCTTTTGCGATTATGTTTACCGTTACCTTTGCCGCATCCAATAGCTTTATGACTCCCATTGGTTATCAAACCAACACTATGGTTTACAGCTTGGGAGGCTATCGGTTTCGAGATTTTACTCGTTTTGGCGCACCGTTGAGTTTAATTCAGGGAATTATCACGCCCTTTCTCATTATTTGGTTTTATGGGTTAGAGGGATAGATGAGGAATAACCTTCACACCATATTCATTTTCAAAAATAACTTTCTTGTGTTCTAAATTCCAAAGTTCTAAGGCGCAATCATCATTGTTATCTTTAGGAATTAACTCAAGGTATAATTCTTTTTTCTCTTGCTTGTAGTGACAATATACGGAACTAATAGCCCCAATCTGACGGCGATCAAGAGCGACAGCTAAACGTAAAATTGCACTGACCTCACTTACTAGTTTACGAGCAGTTTTGTCAGGAAGATTTTGATAATTCTCATGTTTTTTCTTAGGCTTACTTTTGCGGTGATAGCGGGCAATATTAGCAATAACTTCTAGCTCATTTTCAGTAAATCCTAATAATTCAGCATGACGAATTAAATAATAAGAATGCTTATGATGAGCCGCATGACTAATATAAAAGCCACAATTATGAAGAATCGCCGCAACCCATAAGAGTTCTCTTTCTCGACTTCCCCAATGATGTAATTCTCCTTGAGTTTGATCAAAAATACTGAGGGCAAAATTAGCAACTTGCTGACTATAATTGAGATCAACATTATACTTTTGGGCAATATGAATAACGCTGCGATCGCGCACTGAACTTTGATACCGCAGGCGATCTTCAATTAAGCCATGGTTCAACATCCAATTAACAATCACCCCTTCTCGTAACGCCCGTTCACAAATGGTAATGCTATCAACTTCCAGCATTTTCATAGTTTCTAATAAAATCATTGCCCCAGGGATAATAATTTCAGCACGTCGCCCTGACATTCCGGGTAAATCGGCACGTTTTTTAACATCTAAAGAAGCTAATAATTTGATAATATTGTCTAACTCTTTGATCGTAAAACCATATCCCTGTAGCGGATTGGGATTGGTATTTAATTTTTCCTTGGCATGAATTGTTGCCAAACATTCAATAGTTCCCGATGTTCCCACTAAACTAATGGTTTCCTCTGGGGTGAGTTGTGCTTTTAATTCTTCGACTGGGCGTTCCATACTGCCCCGAATATAAGCCCGTAGAAATTCTAATTCCTGATTACTAATGGGATCAGTGGTAACATACTCTTGAGCTAAACGCACTGCTCCTACCTTGGTACTACTCAAAGAGCGAGGTTCTTGTCCATTCCCTAAAATTAATTCCGTCGAACCGCCCCCAATATCAATAATGACATGAGGTTTTTCATGAAACTCCATTGCTGAAAGCACCCCTAAATAGATGCGTCGAGCCTCCTCTTGACCAGAAATCAGATTGATGGTTAGCCCCAACTCTTCACGAACAGTTTTAAGGAACTCGCGACCATTCGGGGCTTCTCTGACAGCACTGGTTGCCACGGCAATAATTTCTTCTGCGTCAAAACTACGGGCTAATTCTTGACCTCGTTGTAGAGTTGACATGGCTCGTTCCATCGCTTCTAGGGTAAGAAACCCTGTTTTTGGATCGCGATCGCCGAGTCTGACGGTATCTTTTTCCCGGGCCACAATATTAAACGCGGGAAGAGAGGGATCTATTTTCACAATCACCATGTGAATGGAATTCGTCCCAAGGTCAAAGGCAGCAATGACTCGTTCTTGATCAATTTGGCTTTCTGGAGAATTGAGGCTTTCACTTGGAATGGGATAAATTGTATTAACCATTATTGAGACTCAGATAGTGTTCTCTCATTAGTGTATTGTCTCATCTATTTTGCTGAATCCTCAGGTATGACCATCGTCACTTGATTGAGTGTACAGTTTTTCAATTGGCGATCCGTCTTTTGCACTCAGCTTCCCAAAAGGAGGTGATAAAATAGCCAAAACGACTTTTGTTTCAGGTTGCCGAGTCTAGAATCAATTACATAACGCCCATTCTCTCTAAAATTATCTTATGGACGGATCATTTACCCTGACTCTACAAATTGTAATTGCCGTCTTTGCTGGAATTACGGCGCAAGTTTTAGGAGAAACGTTCAAAGTTCCTGGAATTGTTTTTCTCTTAATTATTGGCATTGCCCTCGGCTCAGATGGACTGAATATCCTCCATCCCAGTGAGTTGGGAGCCGGATTAGAAGTCATTGTTGCGTTGCTAGTTGCCATTATTCTCTTTGAAGGGGGATTAAACCTCGAATTAAGGGATTTAGGGCGTGTTTCCAGCAGTTTGCGGAATCTGGTCACCATTGGCACAGGAATTACCTTATTTGGGGGCAGTATGGCTGCTCATTGGTTAGGGGAATTTCCTTGGCAGTTGGCATTTCTCTACGCTTCTTTAGTCGTTGTCACAGGGCCAACGGTGATTAGTCCCTTACTCAGGCAAGTGCCTGTAGATCGCCAAGTGGCAACCCTTCTCGAAGGAGAGGGAGTTTTAATTGATCCCGTCGGTGCGATTTTAGCAGTGGTGGTTCTAGATACCATTCTCAATAGTGAAGCTGGGGCGATGGAATTTTTTACCGGCTTATTCCTTCGCGGTGGAATTGGGATTGCTGTTGGTGTGATTGGGGGTGGTTTAATTGGACTGCTTTTAAAGCGACGCTTGACGTTTCTCTCAGAAGACCTAAAAAATTTAGTGGTATTAGCTGGAGTCTGGGGGATTTTCGGGGTTTCGCAAATGATTCGTAGCGAATCTGGGCTGATGGCAGTGGTGTTAGCTGGGGTGGTAGTTCGAGCCTTATCTGTTCCCGAAGAACGAATGCTGCGACGGTTTAAGGGACAATTAACCATGCTAGGAGTCTCTGTCTTATTTATTCTCTTAGCTGCGGATCTCTCCATTGCCAGTGTGTTTGCTTTAGGTTGGGGTAGTGTTCTGACGGTTCTCTGTCTGATGTTTATTATCCGTCCCCTCAGTGTTTGGGTTTGTACCATCAGCAGTCAATTGAATTGGCGACAAAAGCTCTTTGTAGCTTGGGTGGGGCCAAAAGGAATTGTTTCGGCTTCTGTGGCTTCTCTGTTTGCAATTTTATTAACCCAACGCGGTATTACAGGGGGAGATTCCTTAAAGGCAATTGTCTTTTTAACCATTATGATGACAGTGGTCATTCAGGGCTTAAGTGCGCGTTGGGTAGCGCGATGGTTGAAGTTAACGTCAGAAGGGGCTAAAGGGGCAGTGATTGTCGGGTGTAATCCCCTGGGAGTTTTACTAGGAGAATTATTCCAACAAGAGGGGGAATCGGTGGTAATGATTGATACCGATCCTGAAGCCTGCCAACAAGCTGAAGCTGCGAACTTGAGTGTAATTGAAAGTAGTGCTTTAGATGAAACGGTTTTAGAAGAAGCGGGAATTGAGTCTTTAGGAACATTTCTTGCCATGACCAATAATGGAGAAGTGAATTTAGTGTTAGCCCAAAGAGCGTTAGAAGAATTTCAACCGCCGCGAGTCTTTGCCGCTTTCCCGAAAACTTCCCAAGCTAAAACCCCTGCTAATAAAACTAAAGTGAATCAGGCTTTTATGTCGCAAATTCCCATTAAGGTGTGGAATCAATACGTAGAAGAAGGGAAAATCAAGTTAGGACATACGGTGTTACGAGAAGAAGGATTTTCTTTCCAGCAAGTGCATTTACAAGCCCTGATTCGCGCTGGAGAATTACTTCCGTTACTAGTGAGACAAGGGAATAGTTTACAGGTGGTAAAAGCAGATCAGCAATGGCGGCCCGGAGAGGAAATTTTTTATATTCTCCATGATCCGCGTCCGAAGTTATTAAAGCGTCTCTCGGGGGGTCAGTCTTCTTCTCGTCTGGCTTTGGAACGTTTAGCAGAGGTAGAAGAAGTTCCCTTAGCAACGCCTGAGAATAATTAGTTATTAGTTATTTGTTATTTGTTATTTGTTATTTGTTATTTGTTATTTGTTATTTGTAACCCGATGACTTGATGGAAAATGATATAAGGGGAGAGGATTAAGGAAACTGAGATAATAATGGCGTTAATTTCTCTTCGGATCGAGAATTTTGCTTTAGTGGATCACTTGGAATTAGATTTAGGGGAAGGCTTAAATGTTCTGACAGGGGAGACGGGGGCGGGAAAATCAATTATTCTTGACGCGATCGATGCGGCGTTAGGAGGAAAGGTAAGTAGTCGGTTGATCCGCACAGGTAGCGAAAAAGCACTGGTAGAAGCAACCTTTGCCCTGACTCCTGTGCTAAAAGACTGGCTAGAACAGCAAGATATTGATTTACTCGATGACCAAACTGTGGTGTGCAGTCGGGAAATGTCATTAAAAAAGAATGGACTACGATCGCGCTCTCGGGTGAATGGGGTTTTAGTTAATCGTCCTCTCATCAATGAATTACGTCCGTATCTGGTGGAAATTACGGCGCAAGGGCAAACGGTGGCGCTGATGATTCCTGCCCGTCAACGAGAATTATTAGATACTTATGGCGGACAAGCCCTCTTAGCGCAACGGAAAAAAGTATCTGTGGCTTATGAGGATTATTTTGAGGCGAAAGAGACGCTGGAAACCCGTCGTCAATCGGAACAAGAACGCTTGCAACGGTTAGATTGGATTCATTACCAGCTAGAAGAGTTAAAAGCGGCGCAATTAGATCAAGTGAGTGAATTAGAAGATTTAGAACAGGAGCGCGATCGCCTCCTTCATGCGGTGGAATTACAACAACTGAGTTATCAAGTATATCAGACCCTTTACCAACGGGATGATGAAGCCCCAGCCGGAACAGATATTCTGACACAAGCAGAAAATACCTTAACGGAGATGGTGGAATATGATTCTCAACTGACCCCGATCTTGGAAATGGTACAAACGGCGATGACACAAATTGTGGAGGCGGGACAACAAATTTATTCTTATGGCGAAGGATTAGAATCCGATCCAGATCGGTTAGCAGAAGTGGAAGATCGCATTCATACGCTTAAACAAATCTGTCGTAAATATGGCCCTAATTTAGAAGACGCGATCGCGCATCGAGATCGCCTCCAAGAAGAATTAGATACCCTCAATGATTCGGAACAATCTTTAGAGACTCTAGAAGAAAAAGCAGAAATTGCCCATAATACCCTGATCGAAGCCTGCGAACTCCTCAGCGAACAACGACAAAAAGCCGCAACACAACTGGAAAAACAACTTATCGCCGAATTAAAACCCCTCGCCATGGAAAAAGTACAGTTTTCCTGTACCTTAACCCCCATTGATCCCACTCCACAAGGCGCAGAACAAGTGAATTACTACTTTAGCCCCAATCCTGGAGAAACGCCGAAACCCCTTTCCGAAACGGCTTCTGGGGGGGAAATGAGTCGCTTTTTATTAGCCCTGAAAGCCTGTTTTTCCCAAGCGGAACAAAAAATGCAAACCCTGATCTTTGACGAAATTGATACTGGGGTTTCAGGAAGAGTCGCCAGCGCGATCGGGCAAAAATTACGGCAATTAGCCCAAAAACATCAAGTTCTGTGCGTTACTCACCAGCCCTTAGTCGCCGCCCTTGCGGATACCCATTTTCGGGTGGAAAAACAGTTTTCTGCTTCTCGTACGGTGGTTTCTGTTATCCAATTAGCTGATATTAATACCCGCCGTGATGAATTAGCGCAACTGGCTGGGGGAGAAAAAGACGAAAACGCGATCGCGTTTGCAGAATCCTTACTCAAACAAGCGCATACTAATTAGGGTTTGCTGAAAAAGTTCGTTATTTGTTATTTGTTTACAAACAACACAAGGCAGAGTAAAAAGGAAAAACAAGAATGAGTTATAGTGATTCCAAATAAAAACCATCAGGTGAAAAGTAGTGAGAGCAGCTTGCTCTCTACTAGCGACCGAGACGGTCGCACTACTGAAACTAATTGGAATGGCTATATATGAAATTGATTAATTCATGCTACAGATGAAAAATCCCTTCGCCTTGTCATATCAAATCCGAGAAATTAACCCTGATTTGGGAGTTAGGGAGCGAGACG
>JBKHER010000087.1:0-9382 GCA_046540715.1 Halothece sp. | reverse complement strand
TCAAAGAATCAAAACTCTGGGTAAGTTATTCGGGATCAACCCAAAGTCCGTCCTCTTTAATGAGATTAATTAACTCTTCGACCCCTCTTTCTTCAGGAACGCGCTTAATTTCCTCTCGTCCGCGATAGAGGGCAATATACCCTGCTTGCTTGCCAACGTAGCCATAGTCAGCATCAGCCATTTCCCCAGGGCCATTAACAATACAGCCCATAACAGCGATATCTAAGCCTTTAAGATGACTGGTAGCAGCACGGACTTTTTCTAACACATCTTCTAAGTTAAAGAGAGTACGACCGCAGGAAGGACAAGCGACATATTCCACCATGGTTTTCCGTAAGCCTAAAGATTGGAGAATACTATAGCAAACGGGAATTTCTTTTTCTGGGGCTTCTGTGAGAGAAACGCGAATCGTATCCCCAATGCCTTCTGCTAAGAGGGTGGCAATGCCAGCAGTAGATTTAATGCGCCCATATTCCCCATCTCCTGCCTCGGTAACTCCCAAGTGAAGGGGATAATCCATTCCTAATTCATCCATGCGCTTCACCATCAGGCGATAGGCGGCTAACATTACTGGCACTCGGGAGGCTTTGAGAGAAATAATCAGATTATAGAAGTTTAAAGATTCACAAATTTTAATAAATTCTAATGCCGATTCCACCATGCCTTTGGGAGTATCACCATAGGTAAAAAGCATTCTTTCGGCGAGAGAACCATGATTGACCCCAATTCGCATCGCTTTCCCTTGATCGCGCAGGGAAATTACTAAGGGTTCTAAGGTTTCCCGAATTTTCTCCCCAATTTGGTCAAATTCGGCTTGGGTATATTCTTCGCGATCGGATTTTGGTTTTTCAAATACATAAAGCCCCGGGTTAACGCGCACTTTATCCACGTGCTTGGCAACTTCGAGGGCAATTTTCATGCCATTATGGTGAACATCGGCTACTAGGGGGACATCTTGATAAGTTTCTTGCAGACGGGTTTTGATTTGCGCCAGAGCCTTAGCATGAGCCATGCTAGGGACAGTGACGCGCACAATTTCCGATCCGGCTTCATGGAGACGACGGATGCCACTGACAGAGCCTTCAATATCGAGGGTATCCTCATTAATCATGGATTGGACCACCACAGGATGGCCCCCACCAATTGTGACGTTACCAACAGGCACAGGGCGAGTTTTACGGCGATGAATGGTGGTATCTAAATCGGGATTAACTTCAGGTGTTGTTTGTGGATTGGATAAAGTTTGCATGGCTATTAATTCGTTAGGGCTGGTTTTAACTCAAGTTCATTAATTAGGCGTTCAATATCAAAGTGTTGCGCCATTAAATCGCGAATAAATTGGACTTTGATTGGTTCTTGAATCCGAACCTGCTTAAAGGTGCGTTCAACAATCTCTACTGTGGTTAGGGTATCAAATTCAACTGCAAGAATGGGAATTTCTAACGTTTCAGCACGGGATAAAACAAAGTCTTGTGGTGGCACATGACCCGTTAAAATCAAACAATGAGCTGAAGTTTCAAGGGCGGCTAACTGTAAATCGCTGCGATCGCCGCCTGTTACCACTGCTAAATTTTTCCCCTTGCGAAAATACTTTAGTGCTGAGTTAACATTCATTGCGCCAATGGTTAACTTTTCAACCATCAAGTCTAGCCGATCGCGCCGACATAAGACTTTGGCTTCTAACTCTTTGGCTAATTCTCGAACACTAATACTATGTAATAAAGAACTTTGCGGTAAGATCCCGAATATAGGAATCCCCTGCGCTTCTAAAAATGGTTTGACCTCATCATTAACATCAGTTTCCATCTCTGAGGGAACATCATTGATCACAATCCCCAATAACTGATTTCCCAGTTGCTTTTTCGCCACCATAATTTGATCCACTACCAACAAAGAATGATAGCGAGCAACCAGCAAAATCGGCGCATCGAGCGTAGTTGCCATTTGTGCGGTAGAAAGATTAAATAAACTCCCTTCCCCATAACTTGGTGGAGCTTCTAACAGCACTAAGTCACTATTAAATTGTGCCACAGAGTCTTTGAGAACCTGGGAATAGTCCTGAGCCTGCTTTGTCTTGAGAATATCTTCAATGCTACTCGAAGAGAGTCCCACGATTGGATTTCCCAGTTGCTGTGGTGATAAGTCTAGAGCCTGCGCGATAAACTGTACATCATCTTCTACGGGCTGGGCATTTTCTTGATGGAAATAGTTTCCCACCGGCTTACTATAACTAAAGTTGACCCCTTTTTGTTGGAGTTGGTGAGCAACCCCAATAATAATCGCCGATTTCCCACTGTAGGGTTCTAGAGAAGCAATAATCAATGACTTTGCCGACTTCGCCACACCTCAACTCCTTTCTATAATTCTGGCAATACCAGCTTTCTGTCTGCAATTGTAACAAATCCTCATTTTTGCCCCCTTACAGAGACAAGGTCGCCTACAGTTCAAAAAGTCTTGGGGAATGTTAAGATAATCTATATCCCCTGGGGGGGTATTTCCAAATCGATGATATATTAAAATAAGTAAAGATTAGTTAAGAAAATTAATAAAAGTCCCTTGTTTAAAAGTTCTTGGTTTTCTCCATCAATTACGCAAGCGAGCGAACGTCTCCCCATTTACCTGAGAGCGTTTCTCCTCAAACAAAAAGGTTGGTTGCTCTTTGGCACCTCAGGGTTTTTAGTCTCCATTCCTGTATTTGCCCAAGCTCCCATGGTAAGGGAATTACCTTTACTGAGCTTAATTCTAACCATGAGTTGGGTTGTATTAGCAATTGTCCTCTTTCAGTATCCTCGAACTCAGATTTGGGGGGATTTAATTTTTGGTTTTAGTTGGAGTTGGCTTGCGGGATCAATCTATTGGGGTTGGTTTCGTTGGGAACCTGTGATTCACCTTCCCATTGAAGCCATTGGTTTGCCTTTTGCCTTTTTTGCTCTCGCCAGAGGATGGGGTCAAATCGGAAACTTATTCTATTTGGGATCGTTACTAGGAACTGCCTTAACTGACATTTACTTTTATCTCACCGGATTAATGTCTCATTGGCGAGAATTGATGCGAGTGGATCCCGCTTTATACAAGCCAATTTTTCAAGATGCTTTAGGACAAATGCAAACCCCTTGGGGAATCAGTTGTGCTGGATTGATTATCGGAATTCTTCTCTTTTTAGGAATTTGGAGTTTCAAAAAAAAGACACTTCCTTGGTTTGCCTTCAGTGGGGCAATTTTGAGTACCCTCTTAGTTGATGGGTTATTTTGGATTGCCGCCGCGATCGCCTAGGTAAAATTGTGCTATAAAAGTAATTAGTCGGGAGAAATCCTGATTCAAAGACTGCTTAACTCAATAAGCTGAAATTAGTTGTGAACGCCTACACATCTTCATTTACCACACCTGATTCCACACTGCCACAGTTTTCTAGTTTCACTATTCGTCAAGCTCAAGTAGAAGAGATTGGCGCGGTTTCAGAAGTCATTACCCACAGCTTTCACGCCTGTGAAGGAATTGGTATATTAATGTATCCTTTCCTTAAGTTAGGGATTTATGAAGATATTCGGAGCCGTTTGTGTAGTCAAAGCAGTCACTATGCTTGCATCATTGCTACTACTAATACTGGAGAAGTTTCTGGTGCAGTTGAACTGGGTCTCAGTGGTTCTGAAAGTTTAATTTCTAAAGAATATCAATCCACCTATATTTCTAATTTAGCGGTTAGTCCGAATTATCGTCGCCAAGGTATCGCCCGAAGTTTATTAAAAAATTGTGAGGAAATTACTGCTAAGTGGGGCTTTTCCGAGGTTTACCTTCATGTTTTAGATAATAACTGGCAAGCACAACAACTTTACAAAGAATGCGGTTATCAGATCTGTCGCGCTGAAACCAGTTTGATAAGCTGGCTATTTCAACAACCCCGACGATTACTCTTGAAAAAAAAGATTAGTCATTAGTTATTTGTTATTTGTTATTTGGTTACTGATTACTGGTCACTGATCACTGGTTTACAAAAGACTAACGATAACTGCGACATGGAAAAACTTTCTGCGCTAGACTAGGGGTTAAAGCCAGCAGGAAAATAGTACCATGTGTATTTGTATTAACTGCCATTATGTCGATCGCTGCACGACTTATCACGCGGTAGAAACTCAACACGAACAAGCTCATTTAACTGATTCTCCCGATTTTGAACCGATTGATCCCACCATTAACGTTAATATCCGCACTCAAGAAGATTATGTGGAAATGGAGTGGGATGTGGTCGGTTGTGAGAGTTTTCTCCAAGAAACTGGGAAATGGATGAAATTACGCCCAGGCGAACCGGTTCCCACCTAAAGCGTCATTAATCCTTTCTCGCTAAGGGTAACAACTCCCTTTCCCCGTAAAAAGCCAGTATTCGCCCCCGGACAAACATAACTTAGGGTTTGTGGGGGGAATTTTGTTTGCAGTTTCTTGATATTTCTTAACTGTCGTCGCCAGTGAAAGGTTTTGCGACTTTGAATTGGGGCTAAATTACCATTAGGATCAACTAGCAAATGGCGACCCGAAAATAAAACGCCGCCGTTGCTAGGAACATAAAGACAAGCTGATCCTGGTGAGTAACCGCAGGTCCAGATTCCGAGAGCCTCCCCTAAGCGAATTTCCTCTTGAAATGAGGTAACTGTCACTTCTGGAAGTAAATAGGCTTCTTGTTCTTGTACTACCACTTCACAGTTTAAGTCAGACTGGATGGAGCGCACTTGACTCATCGCCTCACGATGGGTGATAAATAGCCAGCGCACCCCTCCTTGTTGCTGACAAAATTCCTGAAATTGCTGTGTTCCTTTCCAGTTTGGACAATCGACTAAAATATTTCCTGCTTTTGCTCGAACTAAGTAGGAAGTTCCGCCGAGGGTGTCTCGGTTGGGGGGAAAGGCATAAATTTCGTCTAAAATTTCACGGGGGGGCTTAGTGTTGCTTACACTGGCAGAAGATTGATTTTGAGAGGAATCAGCGCACATTCGGGTAATTGTCTGGTAATCTAGTATCAAAATTTCGTAGCAATTCGGAGTAAATTAGAAGGAATAGGCATAGCCATCGTTACGGTGCATAAATCGGATTAAGTAACTCATTTTTTGAGAGACTCGTTTACCGTCGATTTTAACTTCAAAACCCTTAGGAGTTGGGGTCTTAACCCTCCCTTTAAATAACGGTTGAGCTACCACTCCTTGCAGATAAGTGTGTCAGAATAGTATTGGAACTTAGCAAGCAGTGATCAGCAACTGTAGCTAAAGAGTAACACGACCTCAGAGCGAGGGTAAATAGTTAGGACTGATTACTGTCGTGATTAATAATAAAGTGTCAGTCAGTATCTTGAGGCTATCGATAACGAATTAATATGGAATTATTCCTAGTTTTATTACTTTTAGCAGGGTTTACTTACATTTTAGTCCGTCGCAGTGCCAAGGGCTTAACTAGCACGCCCATTTGGTTACTGTGGCTGGTGATTATGATCCCTGCTATTACCTGGAGTCTTTGGTTTTTAGTCATGGGAGAGGAAGAACCTATCCCAATTTTACTACTGATTATTCCGTTTATTGTGTCTCCTTTCCTTTATTTATGGTTAATCCAAAAAGGAAGAACAGATCAAGCGAAAAAAGCGACTTATTCTAACTCTTCTCCTGAAGGAACACATTCTAATAGTAATCTTAAGGCTCCCCTATTAGAACAGCAACAACAATCAGAAAAGCCTCCGAAACTGTTAACTAAAGCTGAAGAGGAACAATTAAAGAGTTGTTTTTCTTGGGAGTTTTATTATTTACAAAATCTTGATTATGGTGGACAAGCGGTTTTATGTCGAGGTAAATTAAGAACGGCTCCTGAAAAAGCCTATCAGAGAGTCAGAAACAATATTCAAGAAAAATTCGGCGATCGCTTTTTAGTGATTTTCCAAGAGAGTTTTCAAGGAAAAGAACCATTTTTCGCCTTAGTTCCTAATCCTAGAAAAAAAGAAAAACAAATTACTAAAGATGAATTAAATAAACCAATATTAGCGTTATCTTTAGCTGTGATCACTCTGTTTACAACAACAGTTGTCGGAGCAATTTTAGCAGGGGTTTCTGAGGAAGCAGTGCAATCTAATCCGAATTTATTATTAGAGGGATTACCCTATGCCTTGAGCTTAATGTGGATTTTGGGATGCCACGAGTTTAGCCATTACGTTACGGCAATTTACTATAATATTCGCACCACATTACCTTATTTTATCCCGTTTCCTTTCTTCTTAGGAACTTTGGGGGCATTTATTCAGATGAAGTCTCCCATTCCCAATCGGAAAGCCTTATTTGATGTGGGAATTTCTGGCCCAATTGGCGGCTTTGTGATGACAGTTCCGCTTTTGTTGTGGGGGCTTTCTTTATCGGAAATTGTTTCTATTACTGAGGAGTCAGGGTTATTAGTGGTAGAGTCTCTTGATCCGCGATCGTCGCTTTTGATGACCGTATTCTGTAAACTAGCTTTAGGGGAAGCGTTTGTGGAAGGAACAGCGATTAATTTACATCCGATCGCGATCGCGGGTTATATTGGAGTCATTGTCACGGCTCTAAATTTAATGCCAGTGGGACAACTTGACGGCGGACATATTGTTCACGCCATGTATGGGCAGCGCACGGCGGTAATTATTGGTCAAATCTCACGGGTTTTAATGTTACTTTTAGCTTTAATTGAACCGAGTTTCTTAATTTGGGCAATTCTGCTTTTCTTTATGCCTATTTTTGATGAACCAGCTTTAAATGATGTGTCAGAGTTAGATCAAGTTCGAGATTTATTGGGCTTTCTTTCTTTAGTCTTGTTAGTCTCAATATTACTTCCTCTTCCTGCAACATTTACTGAATTTTTAAATGTATAATATAGCAATCCAAAATAATTGGAAATTACTCCAAAAACCCCTTTGAAAGGGGGCTTAAGGAGTCGAGGTGTAGCGCTACTTGATCGAAATCGTATTAATTAAAAGTTAGCTATAAAGAAATTATTATTATGAGTAAAGAAAGTCAACCCGATGGGATCAAAATTGTTGCCCAAAATCGCAAAGCAAGATTTCTCTATGAGATTTTAGAAACCTATGAAGCAGGGATTCAACTTATTGGAACGGAGGTTAAGTCTATTCGGGCGGGGCGTGTTAATCTCCAAGATGGTTATGCTTTAATTCGGAAAGGAGAAGTTTGGATGATTAATGTTAATATTTCTCCCTATGAAGCAACAGGGTCTTATTTTAATCATGATCCAAAACGGAGTCGCAAACTCCTTTTACATCGCAACGAGATTAGTAAACTCATTGGTAAAACGGAACAAAAAGGCTTAACCCTTGTTCCCTTAAAGATGTATCTGAAGAAAGGATTAGTGAAAGTTCAAATTGGATTAGGGAAAGGGAAGAAACTCCACGACAAACGAGAAACCATTAAACGCCGTGAAGATCAAAAAGAAATGCAACGAGTGGTTAAGCGTTACTAACAATTCCCGACCACTGAACGGCTTTTTCTTGACTACGGCGGTAGGAGAAGAAGTGTTCTGCTTGCTGATAGGTACAATGGGGAGAAACTGCAATTTGTTCAGGGTGGAAGCCCATATTTTCCAGTTGGAGAAAGTTCACTCGTCGCACATCTAAACGCACTTTTCCCTGTTGAGAGTCTCGAAGGAGGGGAGAGGGGTGAAATTGCCAAAGCTGTTCTAAAATAGCCTCCTCACCCAAATTGGGAAATAAACTTTTTCCAACTTCTACGGCGACATTTTCCGAGACTTGATAGACTTCGCCACTAATGGCGGGCCCCAAAGCTACTCTTAAGTCTAATAATTGGCTACCATCAGAGAGAAAATGCGCGATCGCGCTCGGTAAAATAGATAAAGCTGTTCCTCGCCAACCCGCATGAACTGCCCCTACTTTTCCTGTTCTCACATCGGCAATTAAAACTGGGGTACAGTCAGCACTTGCAACCCATAGAGCCTGTTTTTTACCGTCACTGCATAGACCATCCCCCTCTAGGATTGGCGTGTCTTCTAGAGGCATTTGTGAGGGGCTAACAATAGTTTTGCCATGCACCTGTTTAGTGCGGTAGGGTTTAGCCTCAGGAGAAAAGCACCGTGTTAACTGAGAAAGAGAAAGCCCGGCACACTCGCGAGTCAAAAAACCATGAGAAAACCCAGCTAGTAAATCACACTTGAAATAAGAGATTCCTTGGGCGACATGATATTCCCAATTGGACATGGCGGATTGAGCAAAAGTTGAGGAAAATGCCACAGTAATCCGTCTCCTGAACAAAATAGAGTTGGTTTAACTAATTATTATGAATGATTAATTCTGTATTCGCCCCTGTCTTTGGTACAATCAGGATGCTGTTGTTTACCTTAACACAACACTAAGCAATTATCCTTTTAGTTAGTTTGCTCATTTTAATCATGGGATTTGCTCAACTCTCGATCACCGCAATTGCTGAGGAATATAATCTTCCGGTAGAAGAGGTCTTCGGTTATTGTCAGCAAATGGGGATCGCTTATAAAAACCAAGATACCTGTCTGGCCTTGGAAGATGCGAAAGCGGTGATTCAACAAATTCTATCTCATCAGCCTTCGGGTCACTAGTGAGGTGATAGAAGTACCAAGATTAGAAAACCCAATTAAAAATCAAAACGCATTTTGAGGAGAACAATCTATGTTAAGAAAACTGATTTTACTGACAGTTGCTACTGTCTTTTTAACTTGGCAACTCTTTGCAACTCCAGCGACAGCGTTGGAATTAAACGAGGAAGCCCGCACGGTTAAATATAATCTACAAGGGGATGAAGTGGTCATTAGTATTAAAGAAGCAGAGAAAGGAAAACGGCTTTTTAATGATACTTGTTCTCAATGTCACGCAGGAGGAGTAACTAAAACGAATCCTAACGTGGGATTGAGTTCTGAGGCTTTGGAACGTGCCGAACCCCCCAGAGATAATATTGCCGGGATTATTGACTATCTAAAAAATCCCACTACTTATGATGGGGAAATGAATATTGAAGAAATTCATCCCAATGTTAATCGCGCTGATATCTATCCGGAAATGAGAAATTTAACGGAAGATGATTTAGAAGCGATCGCGGCTCATATTTTGATTCAGCCGAATGTTCGCGGCAAACAATGGGGTGGCGGTAAGGTTTATAACTAATCCTTTCTGTCTCATGCCAATTCCCTCCTCTTAGATTAGGGGAGGGTTTTTTGTCCTTTGTAAAACAGTGACCAGTGACCAGTGAACAGTGAACAGTGACCAGTGAACAGTGAACAGTGAACAGTGAACAGTGACCAGTGACCAGTGACCAGTGACCAGTGACCAGTTACCAAATAACGAATAACAAATAACGAATAACAAATAACAAATAACAAATAACAAATA
>JBKHER010000086.1:0-9390 GCA_046540715.1 Halothece sp. | reverse complement strand
GCTAAACCAACAATTGCGCCTGCTCCTACCACAGGAGCCATACCAATGCCAATTGCTCCTCCTCCTACGGCTAAACCCATTCCACCAACTGCTGCAGCTAAACCAGCACCGCCTGCTGCTCCGCCAGCAGCAAACATTCCAGCTTCTTGAGCGTTATTCTCTTTTTTAGCCATGATGAATACCTTCTACTTATTGTGACTTAAATTTGATTCTAGCTTTGAATAGGCACTTTTACTCTACTTATTACTTCCTTTTGTAAAATCTTCACAAAACTTTATGGGGTATCTGATCAATGTAATTAAAATGACAAAAACATAACTTATAAACTTTAAGCTGCTGTGGATTTAAATTGGGTATTAGTGGCGACCGAGACGGTTGCTTTGATCTTAAGGGGAGGAGTCACCCTCCTGAGAAATCCAAATTTTTTGATGAGGGAGGGCTAAATCAATCCCTGCTTCATCAAAGGCAATTTTTACACGACGGCGATATTCTCTGGCGATGGGCCATTGTTTTAAGGGCTTGGTTTTAATCCAAACGCGAATAATAATTCCCTGATTACTAAATTCATCCACGCCTAAGAGTAAAGGCGTTTCCAAAATATCTTTTCTCCAATCCTTGTCTGTTGATAATTCGGTACTAATTTTTTCAATAATTTCAATCGCTTTTTCCACATCAGAATGATAAGCAATGGGAATTTTTAAATCCACCTGTGACCAATTGCTAGTGTAGTTAGTAACTGTCCGAATTTCGCTATTGGGAATAGTCACTAATCTCCCTTCTGTATCTCGTAGTTGAGTAATCCGTAAATTAATTGCTTCTACAAAGCCCACTGCCTCACCAATTCCAACAACATCTCCGACGGCATATTGATCTTCTAGGATAATAAAAAAACCATTAATTGCATCTCGAATTAAGTTTTGAGATGCAAGAGAAATAGCAACTCCAATTAAACCTGCACCAGCAAGGAGGGGGCCAATATTAACCCCACTAAGGGAAAGCCCTACTAAAATTCCTGCGACAACCCAACTAATAATTACAATACTTTTAATGACACTAGAAATGGTGGAAATGCGAAGCTGTAAGCGAAGATTTGCTTCTGGGGTAAGTAAATAATTATTGGCAAGTGCTGAGGTGAATTTTTCAATTAAGATAAATGAAAATCGCGTGAGAAAATAAACCCCTAATCCGACAAGAAATAAACGAAAAGGAACTCGAAAAAGGTTAACAATGATCACCTGTAAAAAGCGTGTGTAGGGAAATAAACCTACGATATAGAGTAGCCCCCCTAACCAAGTTCCCCAGCGCGCAATTTGCAGTCCACGGTGTTTAATTTCAGCAAGTTGTTGCTGTTGGTTTTGGGAAAGTTGGGTAGAAACCCCAGCATCAGAACTGGTATTAAAAGAATCATGGAGAGTTACTTTCTGAGCCTTAGATTGTTTTTCTAGCCAGTAGAGGACAATTGTAGCCAGAATGAGAAGGGCAAGCGCGATCGCGCTTCGATACCCCTGCGCGATGAGAAACGACGGTTCACGCTCTTGTTTGGCGGTAATTAACCCTTGTTCTAAACTCCGTGTCATCTCTTCGGCTCGTTGTTCGATGCTCATTGCTTTCAGGTTGGCATCTTGGCTGGTTACACTTAATAAGCGAAGAGGTTCTCGATTTTCCACTTCCACATAAATATCCACCAATTGTCCTGATAGTTCATGACGAACAGTTACTTGCGCCGATTCCTGCTGAAAATAGTAACGAGTTATGTCATCAAGCCTTTGCTGAATTTCTCGAATGCGATTGGGTAAATCAGATTGGTTTGCTGCCACTTCCACGACACAACGTCCATCTAAACGAATACACCCTGAAATCGTTTGATCGGAACTTTGAGAAAAAATAATGGGATTATTTTCGCTAAAATTCGGCAAAAAAGGGAGTTGAGCTGATGCAGAACGGGTCAGAGGCAGAAATAAAACTAAAATCGCTGTCAAACAGGCTAAAATCAGGTGTTTGCGCTTCATAAATCCAACAAAAAAGAGGGTAAGCTGGAATTAAACTATGGCAAAAATTTTGACATCTGGTCAATATGCAGTAACCTAGTAGAGATCGCAATGTGAAATAACAACTCGTAAAACTAGATGACTGCAACACAAGTAAAACACGAAGTAAAAGACCTTAGTTACGCTACACTTGGGAAACAGCGTATTGAATGGGCAGGTCGTGAAATGCCTGTTCTCAGACAAATCCGTGACCAGTTTGCGAAAGAAAAGCCTTTAGAAGGGCTTCGCATGGTCGCTTGCTGCCACGTTACCACTGAAACGGCTAACCTCGCGATCGCGCTGAAAGCTGGTGGTGCAGATGCGGTTTTAATTGCTAGCAACCCCCTTTCCACTCAAGACGATGCAGCTGCCAGTTTAGTTGCTGACTATGGCATCCCTGTTTTCGCCATTAAAGGGGAAGACAACGAAACTTATAATCGTCACATCAATATCGCCCTCGATCATCACCCAAATATCATCATCGACGACGGTAGTGATGTCACCGCAGCGTTAATCCAAAATCGCAAAGATCAAATCAAAGAGATTATCGGGACCACCGAGGAAACCACCACGGGAATTAATCGTCTCCGTGCCATGTTCGAAGATGGGGTATTAAGTTTCCCCGCAATGAACGTTAATGATGCTGATACCAAGCACTTCTTTGATAACCGCTATGGGACCGGACAATCCACCATTGATGGCATTATCCGTGCAACCAACGTTCTCCTCGCTGGTAAAGTGGTTGTCGTCGGCGGCTACGGCTGGTGTTCCAAGGGAGTTGCTATGCGCGCCTCTGGGATGGGTGCAAACGTGGTTATTACCGAAGTGGATCATGTTCGCGCTTTAGAAGCTGCCATGGATGGTTTCCGCGTGATGCCCATGAACGAAGCCGCGAAAATTGGTGATGTCATTGTCACTTTAACCGGTAACAAGCACGTTGTTGCTTCCCACCACTTTGATCTGATGAAAGATGGCGCGATTGTCTGTAATGCTGGTCACTTTGACATTGAGCTTGACCTGAAATCTCTCCGTGAGAAAGCCAGCGAAGTGAAAGAAGTGCGTCCTTTTACCGAACAGTACATTCTTCCCAATGGTAAGTCTGTAATTGTTTTAGGGGAAGGTCGTTTGGTTAACTTGGCCGCAGCAGAAGGTCACCCCAGTGCAGTAATGGATATGAGCTTTGCCAACCAAGCCAAAGGTTCTGAATACCTCGCCCTCAACAAAGGTAAACTTGAGCCAGGGATTCATTCCATTCCTCGTGAAGTAGATAAAGAAATTGCTCGTCTGAAATTGAATGCAATGGGAATCCAAATTGATGACCTTTCTCAAGAGCAACTCAAGTACATGAGTTCTTGGACAGAAGGAACTGACTAATTTTTTAGGAATTTGCTAAATTAGTCTAATTTTTCCCCGATTTCGTCTGATTTTCCCAGGCGCGATCGGGGTTTTTCTTGATCAATTAGAATTAAATGGGAATGAGCTTTATATGTGCGGAGGGTTGGATCCTTGGATGAATTAAGAACGGCTCTGGAATTAGCCACAGAGGAAGAATTAAAACAGATTACGGAACTTCTATTTTGTCGCCGCTTTAATCCCCTTGATTATTTTGGTACCCCTGAACCGGCTGATATTGAAAGTAAAGAACATTCAGCATGGCTAGACGCGATCGAGCATCGGTTTCGGTTTTTGGCAGCGGATGGCTTTACAGTTTTACGTCAGCGCAGTCAAGAACTAAGTTATCGACAAATTTTAGTGCGAGTGTGTCGTTACCTCAAAATCTCATTTTCTAATCAACTTTCTACCACTGATCTTGAAGCTGAGGTTTTTCTGCATCTGATGAGTCGCGCTTGGAAAAAACTCCCCGATGCTGATAAAGCCTCCATTAACGCTAAAATTCAAGAGTCTCTAACCGAGGCAAAAGCCCCTGAACCCCTACCCCCTCAAATTCAACACAATCCCATAAATTTTCTTCTCAAGGGTGGAAGTGTCGTTGCTGTTAGCTCCATTTTACGTCCTTGGCTACTACAACAAATAGCTCGTCAATTTGCCTTCCATTTTGCTCGTTATCAAGTGGCAAAAAATGCCGTGATTCGTGGAGGAACAGCAGCCGCGGCTCAATTTCAGAGTCATCTGGCCCTCAAGGCAGCCCAACAGGGAATGGCGTTAAATGCGGCGCGTTATGGGGCAACTCGCACCGTCTTTTCTTTCTTGGGGCCAATTTTATGGGGCTGTTTGGTGGCGGATTTGGGTTGGAAAACTATTGCGACGAATTATGGACGGATTATCCCCACCGTTTTTGCATTAGCTCAAATTCGCCTACTCCGTGAAGACGAAGCTGATTGGCAATTTGCTTAATACTCATGTCGGAACGTTCACCTTGGTTATGGCGTTGGGGACAAGGGATGTTTTTTATTTTTCCCTTATTACCAACTTTTGGCTCCCTTGGGTTATTGGTGATTGCCCTTGGCATAACAATACAACAAAGACAAGAACTGCTCAAACGCCCTATAGTATGGGGATTATTTGCTTTAAGTCTCTGGTTAAGTTTAACCGCAATTACTGCTGAATATCCACAGGAAGCCTGGTTAGGAATTGCGAATTTTATTCCCTTTTTTATTGTTTTTATGGGAATCAGTCTGCTGGTGGAAACCCCCACACAGCTAAGACGTTTGGCTTGGTTAGGGGTGGTGGCTTCCATTCCCATTGCCTTTTTAGGGATTGGACAAATGACCCTCGGTTGGACAACGCCAGAAGCCTTAGAACCTTTATTAGGATGGGTTTTGGTAGAAGAAGGAAATCCCTCTGGGCGTTTAGCCACGGTATTTATGTATGCTAATATCGCGGCGGCTTATTTTTTAGTGATGTTGACCTTGGCTGTTGGGTTATGGGTGGAAGCCTATCGCTGGCGAAAGAAACAAGTTTGGGAATGGTTAGGGTTAACAGGAATTATGATCTTACTTGCCATCGCTTTGGTTTTAACTAGTTCTCGCAATGCTTGGCTAATGGCGGTATTGGTAACGGTTACCTTTATTATTTACTTACGCTGGTATGGGTTAATTGCTTTGGGAGGTGTGATGGCAACTGGAATTATTGGGGCGGCGTTTGCACCCTCTCCTCTGAATCAATGGTTACGTCAACTGGTTCCTCGTTATTTTTGGGCGCGTCTGAATGATCAAATGTACAGCGATCGCGCTGTGGAAACCCTCCGCACCACCCAATGGCAATTTAGCTGGGAATTAATCCAACAACGCCCATTTCTCGGCTGGGGATTACGAAATTTTACCCCTCTCTATGAAGAAGCCATGGGGATTTGGTTTGGACATCCTCATAATCTTCCCTTAATGCTTGGTGCTGAAACTGGGATTCTAGGGCTGTTATTGTTTCTGATCTTAGTGGGAAGCGCGATCGCGCGGGCTACCCTCTTATTAACCATTTGGTCAGATTTAGCGCCCACTCCAGGAACACAACAATGGCAACAAGATAAGCTGATTTTTTTCACGTTTATTGTCGCCTTTTTAGCCCTAACCCTTTTTAATCTTGCTGATGTTACCCTGTTTGATCTCAGACTTAACCTCCTTGGATGGCTTCTGCTTGCCATGATTCATGGCGTAAGCCATTATTACCGCCATTTAATCCTCGGGAAACAATTAATGAGCTAAATGGCTTTGAATTGCCCAACGCGCTAATTCTGTCCGATTGTGAAGACGGGTTTTATTTAACATATTCGACACATGAGACTCTACCGTACGCTGACTGACATTAAGTTTTTCAGCAATTTCTCGGTTTGCTAACCCTTGCGCGACAAACTGTACCACTTTCGTTTCCGTGCGCGTCAAAGTTACCCCTTCTGGAACTTCTATTTTCTCTCCCTCTTCCGCAAAGGTACCATTAGATGTTCTCTCTAAAAAGCGATTAGCTTGTTTTAGAGACGATTCTACTTGCGCCACTAATTCTTCCGGTTCAAAGGGCTTAATTAAATAGACATCCGCCCCAATATTTAAACCCCTAACTCGATCAGTGGATTGTCCTTTTGCTGATAAAAATATAACTGGAATCCAACTAATGCGACTATCTTCCCGAATTCGTTCTACCAATTCATAGCCATCCATCTCTGGCATCATAATATCGCAAATAATTAAATCGGGAATATCTTCTTCCAATCGTTCAAGAGCTTCTTTCCCATTATCTGCAGTAGTTACTTGATATCCCTGAAAATCCAGATAATCTTGTACCAGCAGAATTAAGTTGGGATCGTCATCAATTAAGAGTAATTTTGCGGGTTGTTGTTCCAAGTTTTCCTTCATTTGTCGTTCTTGCCAGCACAAAAGGTGTATTAAATTACAGCTATCCTACATACTTAAGTAGTATATCGCAAATTATGATACCTTATCATCAAACTTTTCTGAATTTAACTCCGAATTCGGTAAACAGCGATGCAGGAACAAATACTCTTCTACTAAAGAATTATTTAATAAATGCTCTTGAATAATCCGTTCAATCACCTCTGGCGTTGCTTGCTGATACCACACTCCATCTGGATAAATCAACAAAATGGGGCCAGAACAACAAACTCGCAGACAATTGGCTTTGGTGCGGAATATTAGGCAACTGGGATCACTTTTGGGCTGATCCAGTTTCAATTCACTTAAACGTCGTTTCAGATAATTCCAAGACTCCACCCCTACTTCATGGGAACAACATTTGGGCTTGGTTTGATCCGCACACAGAAAAATATGACGTTGAATTTTCTGTAACGCAAGTTTCTCCACCGTTTCTTGTAAGGAACTAACTTCTGACATTACTTTTTCTACCAAAACTATCTATATAGCCCTACTAAATCAGTTGTACCCCCCCTTACCAAGGGGGGTTAGGGGGGATTTAGGGGGGACTTTTTACAAATCAGATCAGATCGCTATAGTCATTCCAAATAAAAACCATCAAGCTGAGAGTGGGAGCATCTTGCTCCCTAGTAGCGACCGAGACAGTCGCACTACGGAAAATAATTGGAATAACTATCTAAGACCTAGAATAGCTGATCCGTCTGCACTAGAAAAGCAGGTACGGAAACCCACACTTCTCCCTTAGTTGCCAAGCACTGGTTAATTCGGATAAATTAGCACTCAGAACAAGAGAGTGCTAAAAAAAAGGAAATTAACTTATGGCAACTGTATCCCTAAGTGTCTCTACAGTCAAACCTCTAGCAGACCGTGTATTCGTAAAAATCAGTCCTCAAGAGGAAAAAACTGCAGGCGGTATTCTCCTTCCTGATACCGCAAAAGAGAAACCCCAAGTTGGTGAAATTGTCTCCGTTGGACCTGGAAAACGGAATGACGATGGTAGTCGCACTGAACCAGAAGTAAAAGTGGGCGATAAAGTTCTCTACTCCAAATACGCCGGAACTGATATCAAACTGGGTAACGAAGACTACGTTCTTTTATCCGAAAAAGACATTCTTGCAGTTGTTAACTAAATTAATCTGACTTCGATTCAGAAAAGGGAAATTACTATGGCTAAATCAATCATTTACAACGATCAAGCCCGTCGCGCTTTGGAACGTGGGATTGACCTCCTTACCGAATCCGTTGCGGTTACCTTGGGACCAAAAGGGCGCAACGTCGTTCTCGAAAAAAAATATGGCGCACCGCAAATTATTAATGATGGGGTCACCATTGCTAAAGAAATTGAATTAGAAGACCACATTGAAAACACGGGTGTCTCTTTAATTCGCCAAGCTGCTTCTAAAACTAATGATGCCGCTGGTGATGGGACAACTACTTCGATTATCTTAGCTCATGCTTTAGTCAAAGAAGGACTTAAAAATGTTGCTGCTGGCGCTAACGCGATCGCGCTCAAACGCGGTATCGACAAAGCAGTGGGCTTCTTAGTGGAACAAATCCAACAACATTCTACGGATATCAGCGATCCCAAATCCATTGCCCAAGTAGGAACCATCTCCGCTGGTAATGACCAAGAAGTGGGAGACATGATTGCCCAAGCCATGGAAAAAGTGGGCAAAGAAGGGGTCATTTCCCTAGAAGAAGGGAAGTCTATGACCACCGAACTCGAAATTACCGAGGGGATGCGCTTTGACAAGGGCTATATTTCCCCTTATTTCGCCACCGATACCGAACGCATGGAAGCGGTATTAGATGATCCCTACATCCTTCTTACCGATAAGAAAATTACAGTAATCCAAGATATTGTTCCCATTTTAGAACAAGTCTCCCGCTCTGGTAAGCCCTTATTAATCATCGCAGAAGACATCGAGAAAGAAGCCCTTGCTACCCTTGTTGTTAACCGTCTCCGTGGCGTGTTAAATGTAGCTGCGGTGAAAGCTCCAGGATTCGGCGATCGCCGTAAGCAAATGTTAGAAGACATTGCTGTATTAACCGGTGGTCGTGTCATTACCGAAGACGCAGGGCTAAAACTGGAAAATGCCACCCAAGATATGCTTGGTGTCGCTCGTCGCGCAACGATTACCAAAGACAACACCACCTTAGTGGCGGAAGGAAACGAACAAGCGGTTAAAACCCGTTGTGATCAAATCCGCCGTCAAATTGAAGAAACCGACTCCAGCTACGACAAAGAAAAACTCCAAGAGCGTCTCGGTAAGCTTTCCGGTGGGGTTGCTGTGATTAAAGTCGGTGCAGCTACCGAAACCGAAATGAAGGATCGCAAGCTCCGCTTAGAGGACGCAATCAACGCTACTAAAGCGGCGGTAGAAGAAGGCATTGTTCCAGGTGGTGGTACAACCTTAGCCCACTTAGCCCCAGACTTAGAAAAATGGGCAAAAGAGAACCTCACAGGAGAAGCTCTTACGGGTGCAATGCTGGTTATGCGTGCCTTAACTGCCCCCCTAAAACGCATCGCTGAAAATGCGGGTGCTAATGGGGCTGTGATTGCCGAACGAGTGAAAGAAAAAGACTTCAATATCGGTTACAATGCGGCTGATGACAGCTTCACCGATATGCTAGAAGCGGGGATTGTTGACCCTGCGAAAGTAACTCGTTCTGCTCTCCAAAATGCAGCTTCTATTGCTTCGATGGTACTCACCACGGAATGTATTGTTGCAGACCAAAATGAGAAGAAAGATAAAGCCGGTGCTGGCGCTGGTGATGATTTTGATTACTAATCTGTCTAGTCCAGTCGCCTAATTTTAATCCCCCCTGAAGATTTTAGGGGGGCAATCTTTTTAAAAGTGACCAGTGACCAGTGACCAGTGAACAGTGACCAGTGAACAGTGAACAGTGACCAGTGACCAGTAATCAGTGACCAGTAATCAGTGAACAGTGACCAGTGACCAGTAATCAGTGACCAGTAATCAGTGATCAGTGACCAGTGACCAGTAATCAGTGACCAGTGA
>JBKHER010000085.1:0-9411 GCA_046540715.1 Halothece sp. | reverse complement strand
TCGCGTTTTTGCTTCAGTTATGTTATGGTAGAGGTGATCCGGAGTTACGCGATCGTAACGCCCGAACCTTGTCAGGACCGGAAGGTAGCAGCAATAAGGGATGCTTACGATAGGCGTATCTTCCGGGTCTCTTTTTTCATTCCTTTCCAAGTTTAATTCTGGGGTCAACCTGTTGTAATAGTAAGTCTGCTAAAAGGTTTCCCACAATTAGCATTAAAGCTCCCATCATTAAACTTGCCATGACTAAGTATAAGTCTTGGGCTAATACGGCTTGTAAAATTAATCGCCCTAAGCCTGGCCAATTAAAGAAGAATTCTGCAATAAATGCCCCACTTAGTAAGTTGGCAAATTCAAATCCCAGTAAGGTAATTAGGGGATTAACGGCATTACGTAGGGCGTGAACATAAATGACTCGGTTTTCAGGTAACCCTTTAGCGCGTGCGGTTTGCACATAATCTTGGCGTAAGACATCGAGTAATTCTCCCCGTGTAATCCGTTGTAAGCCTGCAAAACCAGTGATACTTAGTGCAATGGTGGGGAGAATCATGTGCCAGCCGATATCTAATACTTTTCCCAGAAGAGAAAATTCATTATGATTAATACTGGTCATTCCTCCTACGGGAAATAAGGGGGATGTGGCTTGGGCGACAAAGAGGAGAAAGAGGGCGGTGATTAAACTGGGAAACCCTTGTCCTAGGTAACTGATGACTCGTAGAAAGCGGTCTAAGCCTTGATTTTGTTTAATTGCCCCTACAATGCCTAAGGGAATCGCGATCGCCCAAGTAAAGAAAATTGAAGCAAAGGTTAATAGTAGGGTGGCGGGAATGCGCTCTAAAATTAAATCTGTAACCGAGCGAGAATAAACAAAGCTGGTGCCAAAATCAAACCGAGTGATAATCCCTACTAACCAATACCAGTATTGAACAAAGGGCGGTTGATCTAAGCCAAACCGTTGTTCGAGATCATTGATCGTTTCCGAGGAGATTTGAGGATTTTGACGGAGGGTATCGAGGTAGTCTCCGGGTGCAAGTTGAATAATGGCAAAACTAAGAACTGACGCTAAAAATAAGGTTAGTAACGCCTGCAATAGGCGTTTATAAATATAGAAAGCGGTGTTTCCTGTTAAGCGCGATCGCAGCGGAGATAAAGAGAATTTTTTCGGAGAAATTGCCTTGGTCATGCCTAAATTAGTAACATTTCAGAGTCACAGTCGCTATTATTAACAGCACAGGTCTTATTAATAGGCAAGGGTTTCTAGGGTTTCTCGTAAGTAAGTCCGAACTTGCTCGTCTAAATTCTTTTGAGAGTCACAGATTACACCATTTTCGAGTTGCCAGCTTTTAAAGCCAGAACTCGCCGCGATCGCGCAACGCAAGTTTTCCCAAGTGGCTTGATCTTTTTCCCATTCTTGTTCTTCAATGGTTGCATTAGTCATAATAATTCTTTTCCAATAGCTTTTTTTCTAGCATAGCTCACAATTGATTGTGGCTTCTGCTGTTTCCGATACAAAATAAAACCATTACCATTAAAGGATTCAATGTTTATTAGGAGAAACTAAGATGGGCGTTAAACTTTATTTAGGAGAAGCCATGGGGCTGATCTTCAAGACCATGCCCTTTATCTGGATACGGCTAGGAACCTATGCCCTCTTAGGATTAGGGCTAACGGTTTATTTTGCCATTGCTGCCGGAGTGGCTTGGCTATTAGGTCAAGTTTTAGGATTTTTAGGCGTAATTGTCTTTTTAATTGCTTTTGGTGGCGCATGGGCGTTAGTGCGCTGGGCGAAACAATACTTTTTCTATTTATTACAAGCCGCTCATATTGCTGTCATGACCGAATATATCGTCTATGGTCACGCTCCTGAGGGGTCACAAGTCCAATATGGTCGTCGTCAAGTGATGGAGCGTTTTCGGGATACCAGTTTAATGTTTGCTGTTGACCTGATGATTGATGGCATTGTGAAACGGATTAATCGCACAGTTGCCAAGATCACAGAATTATTACCAATTCCGAACCTCGATAACCTAAACGGCGTTATTGAACAAGTGTCTAAGTTTGCCACTACCTATATTGATGAAGCGATTTTAAGTCGCGCCTATCAGCATCGAGAGCAAAATGTCTGGGCTGTTGCTCAAGATGGGATTATTTTATACGCTCAATCTTGGAAGCCTGTATTAGCCAATGCCGTGGCACTAACGATCATTAACTACTTAGAAATGGTAGTGGTGTTAGTAATCTTGGGGATTCCAGCGATTCTACTCGGGCTAATTATTCCCGTAGAGGGAGTTCGAGTTTTCTTAGGGTTATTGGTTATTGTGGGAACTTGGATGTTTAAGTTAGCGGTTTCTGATGCTTATGCCATGGCTGCCACGCTGCTAGCTTATCACCGTTCTATTGAAGGGGTTGAACCGAATCCCGATTGGAAAGAGCGTCTAGAGGGAATGAGTGAGCAATTTCGACAACTCGGCGATCGCGCTGTTTCAGCAGTAGCAGGAGAGGAAACTGCCTCTGAAGCCC
The DNA here is from genome assembly GCA_046540715.1 of Halothece sp. Lineage (GTDB taxonomy): Bacteria > Cyanobacteriota > Cyanobacteriia > Cyanobacteriales > Rubidibacteraceae > Halothece. The sequence continues at coordinate 6,894 of JBKHER010000085.1, read as the reverse complement.
CTTCCAATGATGCCAATACAGAATCCTAGTTATTCGGTGGAAACGGATTTTTCCTGTTCCTCGACCAATGGGGGTAAAATCTTTTTCACCCGAACCCCAGGAACCAAGTAATTACTGGTAATTTGTTCGGGGGGATCTGGAGTAAAGTTCTCTAACTCGGTGTCGCGGGTTAAAAAAACGGCAATGACACTAAGGGGAACTTGAAGGAAAAGGTTACTGGCTAAAAACGCGATCGCGGCTACCAGTAATCCCACTGCATGATTCGGAAATGGAGTTGTTGTAGCCACCAAAGGGCTATAACGAGCAATGAACCAGAGGGCGACTAAAAGCGCGATCGCGCCCAATCCTGTCAATACCCGATGCTTAGGCGTTTTAAATACCTTTAATATCTGACGTTGCTTGTCATTAAGTTGATCAGGTTGCAGAGACAATAAGAGAATACTAAAAATATCAAAAGGGCGAGTCCACTGCATCAAGAGAATCGGCACTGTTCCCACCAAAGCAACCATCCCTAACTCGACCATTACTGGCAAAATCGGCTTTCCTGCGGCTAATCCTAACCAAACCAGTTCTAGCCACAGGGGAAGAATGGCCAGTCCTGCTACATGAATCCATAAATAAGGTTCTTTTTTATACATTGTTATTGGTTATTGGTTATTGGTTATTTTGGAGACTTTTAACTCTAATGCGATGATTCCCTGTTTCTTCCTCTTGATTTAAGAAGAACAGGGAACTCAAGGGTTATTTCTTCCCAATTAAAGAACGGCGTTTCATCACCATTTCATAGGCTTCGATGATATCACCTTCTTGCCAACCATTGAACTTGTTAGAACCAACGCCACATTCAAAGCCCGATTGAACTTCCTTCGCATCATCTTTTACCCGTTTGAGAGAGTCGATATTCCCGTCATAAACCACTTCACCATTGCGACGAACGCGCATGCGACGGTTCCGAACTAAACGCCCAGACTGGACATAACAGCCGGCTGCATAGCCGCGCCCAACAGGGAACACAGCCCGTACTTCGGCAGTTCCTAAGGGAGATTCTACCTCTTCGGGATCAAGGAGTCCTTCCATCGCCCCTTGAATTTCATCCAAGAGTTTATAGATGATGTCATATTCGCGAACATCCACCCCTTCTTGATCCGCTGCTGTTTTCGCATTCGAGGCTAAGGTAGTATTAAAGCCAATAATCACGGCTCCACTGGCAGCGGCAAGGTCAACATCCGTTTCTGTCACTTCCCCGGGGGCAGCAAATAGAACCCGAATTTGAACTTCATTTTGTGGCAATTCCGCCAGAGAACTTTGGATCGCTTCCACTGAGCCTTGCACGTCTGCTTTAATAATCAAGTTCAGTTCTTTGAGTGAGCCTTCTTGGGCTTGTTCAGATACGTTACTGAGGCTAACACGACGGGAATTAGCCGCTTTTTGTAAGCGAGAAGTTCGCATTTGCTCGCTACGTTCTTCAGCGATCGCGCGAGCTTGTTTTTCATCGGCATAAACCTCAAACTCATCCCCAGCAGAAGGAACCTCACTTAAGCCTAAGATTTCTACAGCAAAGGAGGGGCTTGCCACGTCCACTCGTTGACCGCGATCATCAATCATCGCCCGAATTTTTCCAAAACAGGGACCGGCAACAATGATATCCCCGAGACGAAGGGTGCCATTTTGCACCAGTAAGGTTGCCACCGGGCCACGAGCGCGATCGAGATTTGCCTCAATGACAGTTCCTTTAGCGAGGCGATCTGGGTTAGCAGAGAGTTCTTCTAATTCGGCGACAAGACTAATCATTTCTAATAACTCGTCTAAATTTTCCCCAGTGATGGCACTAACGCCAACCATCGGAGTTTCACCGCCCCATTCTTCAGGAACTAAGCCCTGTTCAGTCAACTCTTGTTTAACGCGATCGGGGTTTGACCCTTCTTTGTCAATTTTATTAATAGCCACCACCATGGGAACGCCGGCAGCTTTGGCGTGACTAATGGCTTCTTGGGTTTGCGGTTGTACCCCATCATCGGCTGCGACAACTAACACAGCGATATCGGTTACTTTCGCTCCTCGCGCTCGCATGGCAGTAAAGGCTTCGTGACCGGGGGTATCGAGGAAGACCACTTGCTTGGTTTCTCCCTCATGTTCCACATCCACATGGTACGCACCAGTATGCTGAGTAATGCCCCCTGCTTCTCCTTCGGCAACTTTGGTCTGACGAATGGAGTCGAGAAGACTGGTTTTCCCGTGATCCACGTGACCCATAATGGTTACCACTGGCGGACGAGGTTGGAGATTTTCCAAGTCCTCATTGTCCAGCATTTCCGTTTTTTCCGCCCCTGATTTTTTCTCAGGGATTTCCACTTCTACCCCTAAATCTTCAGCCACTAAACGGGCGGTTTCTAGATCGAGAGTTTGAGTAATATTAGCAGCAATCCCTTTAAAGAAGAGATTTTTAATAATTTCTGTCTCAGGAGCAACTAACATCTCAGCTAATTCCCAAACCGTTAAATTATCACGGAGGGTAATTTTTTCAGGACGCTGTTGCGTTTCTTGTTTTTCTTGACGTTGACTCCGTTGCTGAGAGCTACCGCCTTTATCTTTATTTTTCTTCGGTTTACTGGGAGTCGCTTTTTGAGGCGGTGAGGATTTTTTCTGAAGAGCTTCTGGTTTTGGGGGACGTTCTAGAGAACGAAGCGCGATCGACTGCTCTTCAGGAGTTTCTAAGTCTTCCTCATTTTCTAGAGCCAGTTCTTCTTCATCGTCATCCTCAATAATTGGCTTGGGACGGCGTTTTTTCTGCGCTTTAGCTTCTGCTTTTTCGGGGTCTTCCTCTTCTTCTTCCCATCGTTTTTTCTTCCCTGTGCGAGTGGGGGCTTCTACGCGCTTGGGACGAGGACGTTTAGGCGCGTCAAGGAGAATTTCATTATCATCGCTAGTATCTTCTTCAGCAGAGGTGTCTTCGCTATCTGTTTTCGCTGCCACTTCTTCTGGTGGCTCTTCTTTTTCTTCTTTAGCTCGTTTCGGTTTTGCCAGCATTTTTGGTTTGGCTGGTTTCTTCGGAGCAGGTTTTTCCTCTTTTTTCTCTTGAGCCGCTGGTTTTTCTGGTTCTTTTTTCGGCTTCGGCTTATTAGGAGAAGACTTTAAGGTGGGCTTTTCTACCTTTTTCGATGTTTCGACTTTTTTGTCCTCTGATTTATCTTCTTTCTGGGAAGATTTGGGATCTTGGGGGGGCTGAGGTTTGCTTGGAGGACCAATGAGTTCTGGTTTTTCTGGTGAGGCTTCCGAAGAAGGTTGATTTTTGGTTTGTGGAGTAGAGACCTGAGGTTTCGCCTTAGGCTTCTCAAACGTTTGAGAAGTTTCTACTGTTAAGTTTTCTTGAGCGGATCCTGATGATACCGACTGCGACTCTGGCTGGGGTTGCTCCCCTCTTGGTGAAACGGATGAGGAAGTTTCCTCCGAGGGTTTTTTCATTTTTGGTTTGGGCTTAATATCTTTATTGTCCTCTGGTTTAGATTGGCTACCTTCTCGGCGTGGGGGACTCTTTAATTGCTGTGAGGAGCGACTTTCTTGTGAAGTAGAGCCTTCCTCACGCTGTTTACTATGTCGAACTTCTAAAATTTGTTGTTTCCCTTTTTTACCGTTGTTACTGTTACGGTTGCTTTTTCCTCTACCATTTCTAGATTGTGATTTCCTAGTTACACCTGATCTTTCAACATCAGCACGAATTCGCTGGGCATCTTCTTCTGGAATGGTACTACTATGACTTTTTGCGCCAATATTGAGCTTGTCACAGATATCTAATACCTGCTTGTTTTCGAGATCTAATTCTCTGGATAAATCGTAAATTCTGACCTTAGTCATCCACTATCCCCCGTTGTTACTGTTTACTATTTTTTTAGAGCATAAGCCAATATTTTTTAATGAAAGTGGTTTATTTCTATTGGTATCACCTATTACGGTGTTGAATCGGCTTCAGTTTCGTTTATGATGATTGGTAAAGTGAAGATGATTTCTCCTCTAATTTAACCTTGAGCTTTCTATTGTACCAATACTTTAATGCTTATTGGGGGATTCACTTGCAAAATTTGAGGGGGAAGTCACAAAAGTTTCTGCTATCTGATCCCAGAGTTGGTCGTAAATTTCTGGGGGAATTTGCGCTTTTAAGGCTCGTCCTAAACGGTTTTTGTGTTGGGCAACTTTGACACAATTATGACAGGGACAAATATAAGCAGAACGTCCCATCCCCTGGTTGAGTTGAATGCTTCGTGAGGGATGGCTTCTCACCACACGCAGAAATTCTTCTTTCTGGGCTACACGCCGACAACTAATGCAACGTCGATAATTTTTTTTCATTATTCCTCTTTCCCCCAAAAGGGTGTGGCAATTGCTTAAGGATTTCATTTAAGCTATTCAATAGATTTTTAATGAAACTTAACATTTTAAGCAGATGGATGTGAATCAAGTAGTCTCAGCGACGGGATTAGGGAACTATTGGCAATGGCGAGGACAATTTATTTACTATGTTGAAGCTGGGGAAGATGCTTCTGATGCTCCGCCTATTTTGCTGATTCATGGCTTTGGGGCTTCCACGGATCACTGGCGAAAAAATATCACAGAACTACAAACTGATTTTAAGGTGTTTGCTATTGATTTACTGGGGTTTGGACGCTCCAGTAAGCCGAATTGGGTTTATAGTGGGCAGTTGTGGCAAGAACAACTCACTGAGTTTATCCAAGCGGTAATTGGTAAACCAGTGGTGCTAGTGGGAAATTCTCTTGGGGGATATGCCGCTCTTTGTGTGGGGGGAAACTGTCCTCAGGGGTCAAAGGGAGTGGTTTTACTCAATAGTGCTGGCCCCTTTTCGGATCAAGAGAACAATCAGCAATCTCCTCAACGGTTAACCTTAAAACAAAGGTTTCAGAAGACTATTCGCTCTATTTTATTACAACCTTGGAGTAGTTGGCTATTATTCCAATATGTACGTCGCAAGTCGATGATTCGGCGAACCTTAGAAAAGGTTTATTTTGATTCCAGTGCGGTTACAGATCAGCTAGTGGAAGACATTTATCGTCCTTCCTGCGATCGCGGCGCGGCTAAGGTTTTTGCCTCTGTGTTTAAAAGTCCCCGTGGTGACAAAGTAGATGAATTATTACAACGGTTAGAGGTTCCCTTATTACTGTTATGGGGAGAAGAAGATCCTTGGATGGATACGAAAGCGCGATCGCGCCAATTTCATCAACACTACGATCACATTTCAGAACATTTCCTCAAAGCTGGACATTGTCCCCATGATGAAGTTCCCCAACAGGTAAACACTCAAATTAAAGATTGGATTAATCAAACCATCATCAAGCGTTAGTTATGGGCATTTCCACTACCTCTAACACCAAGGGGATTAAAACCCAGTTGCGAAATTTCTTTAAGGACAAAATATTCCTAGGCAATGATCCCACCCCCGAATTACTTGCCATTGTCAGTGTTTATGTGGTGCGAGGAGTGCTGAATCTAGCCCGATTAGCCATTAGTTTTTTCCTCAAAGATGATTTAGGCTTAAGTCCCGCCGAAGTTTCAGCATTAACAGGGGTGGCGGTACTCCCTTGGGTGATTAAACCCTTATTTGGCTTTCTCTCCGATGGCTTCCCCATTTTCGGATATCGTCGCCGCCCCTATCTAGTATTCTCGGGCTTTCTGGGAACAGCGGCTTGGCTAGCCTTAGCCACCTTTGTGGATAATGCCCTTATGGCAACTATCGCCATTTTAATGAGTTCGGCATCAATTGCCATTAGTGATGTAATTGTCGATTCTCAAGTGGTAGAAAGGGCGCGAGAAGAGTCTTTAGCCAATGCGGGATCGTTACAATCCTTGAGTTGGGGGGCTTCGGCATTAGGAGGTTTAATCACCGCCTATTTTAGTGGCTGGCTACTAGAATTATTTACTCCAAAAACTGTCTTTGCCATAACAGCAGTGTTTCCCTTAGTTTTCTCAGCCGTGGCGTGGTTAATTACAGAAACCCCAATTCCTAAAGAAGAACGAGACAAAGCAGCCTTATTGAAAAATGTCAAGGGTCAAGTTACCCAACTTTGGCAAGCCATCACCCAGAAACAAATTTTATTCCCCACTATCTTTATTTTTATCTGGCAATCGACTCCCGGTTCAGATTCAGCAATATTCTTTTTTATGACCAATGAATTAGGATTTGAACCTGAATTTTTAGGACGAGTTCGGCTTGTCAGTAGCTTTGCTTCTCTTGCTGGGGTTTGGATATTTCAACGCTTCTTAAAAACCATTCCCTTTCGTCAAGTTTTAGGTTGGAGTACCGTCATTTCTGCTGTGTTAGGAATGAGTGTTTTATTATTAGTGACTCATGCCAATCGCGCTTTAGGAATTGATGATTATTGGTTTAGTTTAGGGGATAATTTAATTTTAAGCGTGGTGGGAGAAGTTGCCTTTATGCCCATTTTAGTATTATCCGCGCGATTATGCCCCCCTGGAATTGAAGCCACGTTATTTGCCTTATTAATGTCAATTTTTAATCTAGCAGGTTTCCTTTCCCATGAGTTAGGGGGATTATTAACGTATCTGTTAGGCGTTACCGAAAATAACTTTGATCGACTTTGGTTATTAGTAATTCTGACGAATCTTTCTACATTGCTTCCCTTACCCTTAATTAAACTATTACCAGCAAAAGACCCAAAAGCAGAAACTCAACCAACTTCCTCTTAAGGACTCGCAATAATTTTAATTAACCAATTGACTAAAAGCATTAACAATAAGTAAATCACCATTCCAATTAAGAGGTTAATATCAAAAACATGAGTAGCCTCTTCAATTTCGATAAGTTGAAACAAGTTAAGCTGTCACGCATTTAAACGACAAGACCAATCATGAGGAAATGACGGGGCT
>JBKHER010000084.1:0-9465 GCA_046540715.1 Halothece sp. | reverse complement strand
GGGGTTAGGGGGGATTTAGGGGGGACTTTTTACAAATCAGATCATATTGCTATAGCGCATCAGGGAGCTTTAAGTTATAGTGAGCTTGTAACTGCTTGATTAATAATATATTGTAAGTTTGGAGTCATTTTAGATTGATTCATTGCTAATTCCTCATTATCATTTGCTTCACCCAGTTTCTAATGCCTTGACGCATTGATCGCCTCCCCTGATTTTGATATTGTGCTATGACATTAGGAAGTTCTAGAATCGGGATTTCAGGAAAAACAGAACTCTGATTCACGACTTGATAAGTCTCATTCGATTGTAATTGATAAATTGTTAACTTGCCCTGATCATAAGTCCAAATTTCAGGAACCCCTATTCGTCCATAAATCGGAAAACGATTGAGAGATTTACTCGTGAGATCAATTTCTAAAACGAGATCAGGGGGTGGATCAGTATTAAGATCAAATGTTAATTTACCGCGTACACGGGCTTCATTTTGAAAATAAAAACAATTATCAGGTTCAACTCCTACCGATTGAATTTTATCCTTCCAAGTCGTTGAACCATAACATTCATAATTTTTTTCTAAAACTTCGGCAATATCTTCAATCGCTGTACTAATGACTTGCTTATAATATTCATGTTCAGGTAAAGGGGTCATAATTTCTAATAATCCCTGATCATAAGCGATTCTTACACCAGATTTCTCACTGAATATCGCTAATAAATTCTCAAACTGTTCCCAACTTATATTATTTAAAACTACCCGATCTGCTTGACTTACCGTTGTTAACATAATTAATTTTATTACCCCACATCTAATGGATCAACATCAATATTTAAACTAATATTTTTAGGACAAAACTGATATAAATCCGTTAACCAAGAAAGCTGATTTTCCCCTTGCGGACATTTTAAGAGAATTTGCCAACGATAACGCCGCGCAATTCGCATTACACTGGCGGGGGCAGGTCCTAAAATTTCATACTTATTTTCCTCATTTTTGCTACGACAAACATCAGCTAATAAGGTGGAAGTTTGTTGCACTTCTAAAGCATCTAAGCCGCTTAAATTGAGTAAAATTAATTTGCCATAAGGAGGATAATTATAAGCATAACGGTTTTCTAACTCGGCTTGGGCAAACCGACGATAATCATGGTTTTTTAGGGCTTCAATAACAGGATGTTCGGGGTTATAGGTTTGTAGAATCACGTTTCCTGGATCATTTCCTCTTCCCGCCCTTCCCGCCACTTGGGCGAGGGTTTGAAACGCTCGTTCCGCTGCCATATAATCAGAACGGTGTAATACGCCATCAGCAGAAACTACTGCAACGAGGGTAACTTGGGCAATATCTAACCCTTTTGTCAGCATTTGCGTTCCCACTAATAAGTCCGCTTCGTAGTTGGTAAATTGATTTAAGAGAGAACGGTGTGCGCCCTTGGTACGGGTGGTATCGCTATCAAATCGTAGGGTGCGTAATTCGGGAAATTCTTGTTCGAGGGCTTGTTTCACTCGTTGGGTTCCTGTGCCAAAATGCTTAAGATAGGGGGAACCACAGGCGGGACATTGTGAGGGTTGCAGTTGGGTATGGTTACAGTAATGGCAGCGTAGGGATTGCGTCGCGCCTTCATGGGTGTAGTGATAGGAGAGGGAAACATCACAGTGGGGACATTCCATGACATAGCCACAACTGCGACAGGAAACAAAGGTACTATGCCCTCGTCTGGGGATAAAGAGAATACCTTGCTTTCTTTGAGCTTTTAAGTTTTGTAGGGCGGTTTGCAAGGGTTGGCTAAAAATTGAGCGATTCCCCTGTTGTAATTCTTGCCGCATATCAACTATAGAAATGGGCGGTAAGGGGCGAGAATAAATCCTTTCAGGGAGGGAAAGATAATGTTTTTCGGGGGTTTCCCATGTTTCGAGAGAGGGAGTTGCTGATCCCAGAATAAGGGGACAATCATCAAGTTCTGCGCGCCATTTTGCTACGGTACGGGCATGATAGGTGGGGAGACGTTGGTTTTGTTTGAAGCTGCTGTCATGTTCTTCGTCTAGGATAATCATTCCTAAGTTTGGGAGTGGCGCAAAAACGGCCGATCGCGTTCCAATGACCACTTGCGGTTCTCCATCTAACATTTGTCGCCAAGTATCATATCTTTCCCCTGTGGAGAGGGCACTGTGATAGATACAAACTTGATTACCAAAACGGGCGCGAAATCGATCGCAGAGTTGGGGGGTTAAACCAATTTCGGGAACAAGGACTAATGCTGATTGTCCTGATGCTAAAATCGGCGCGATCGCCTGTAAATACACTTCCGTTTTACCAGAACCCGTTACGCCATGTAATAAGACTTGGTTAAAGCCATTAAGTCCATTAATGTGATTCAAGGCTTCTTGTTGGGCTTCATTTAAAGTCTTAGGTTGATCGGATTCTTGATGCGGTGTTTGAGCAAACCGCAGTCTTTCCTGTTCTTGAATGACAACACAGCCTTTTTTTTCTAACCCAGAAACGGTGCTAGAAGTGGTGGAACAAGCCTGTAATAATTCCGTTAACCATAACTCGCCGCCACGACGACGGAGAAACTCTAAGACTTCCCGTTGACGAGGGGTTAACTCAGGAGACTCTCCCACTAATAAAACCGCTTTCTGACGCTTCGGGCGTGATTGTTGAGGCTGTTGCAGATAACTTTCTACCCAACCGCGCCGCATTAACTCATTGATTCCCCGTTGTGCGCCTTTAATTTGTTGTCGTAGATATCGCGCACTATAGTCTCCCATTTGCTGTGACTGCAGGAGTTTTAATACCGCTGCCCCCATCGGCGAACAAAATTCGGCTGCCCCATGGGGAATTTCCTCTGGTTTTAAGCGAATCCGCAGTTGGGATTTTCCCAGTAATCCGGGGGGTAACGCGGTATGAATCACTGAGAGTAACGGGCTACAGTAATAAGAAGCAACTTTTTCTAGTAATTGCCAATAACGCGGGGGAAATAGGCTTTCACTAACAACGGTTTCCACTTCCCGAATTTGATTGGCTGAGAGATTTTCAGGAAGCGAGGAAAGCAGACGAATGGCAATGCCGCCGACAGTTTGGCTACGCAGGGGAACATTTAAGATATCCCCCGGTTGCACTGTCATGTCTGTAGGAAGCCGATAAGTAAGCAACCCCTCAATCTCAGGACAATCCACTAAAACTTCTACCCACTGGGCAGCGGTGGGGGAACTGTGGGGATTATAATTGCCTTCACTGCTAGCCACTAGAGGGGCAACGGGAGAATTTAACATCAGCTACTCTCACTGAACCACTGTTCCGATTTTAATCAATCCAAAACTCAAAAGGAAGTCGGGCATAGGCTTGGTTGGGATCATTGAGAACTTTGAAATTGTCCCAAGTGGTTTGGAAGCGCTGGAGACGCTCATCAATGGGGGTTTTCTGATGACCCAATAATACGCGAGCTTCCCCTTGAAACCGTTTTAAAAGCTGTTCCTCAAAGCCACTGAAACTGGGATATTCTTGAACTTGCCAATCATCCCCTAATTCTGCAGTTTCCGCTGCTTGCGCGATCGCGCTTTCTAATCCCCCTAACTCATCCACTAATCCGATTTCTTTAGCTCGTTTTCCCGACCAAACCCGACCTTGAGCAATTTCTTCCACTTCTTCTCGTGAGAGGTCACGATTTTCGGCAACGCGATCAATAAACTGATTATAAATTTGGTCAACTGTTCCTTGCAACACCGCCAATTCTCCCTCAGTTTTTGGGCGAGAAATGCTATCTAACCCCGCTAACTCACCTGTGGCTACCTCATCCCAAGTAATGCCATTTTCATTCGCTAACTCTTGAATATTCGGTAAAATCCCAAACACGCCAATAGAACCCGTAACCGTTGTCGGTTGAGCAAAAATCTGATCTCCGCCTAAAGCAATCCAATAGCCACCAGAAGCGGCGGTATTTCCCATAGAAACAATGACCGGTTTTTCCTCTTGGGTTAACTTTAACTCCCGTAAAATGACATCGGAAGCAGTTGCACCCCCTCCAGGGCTATTAATCCGAACCACAACTGCCTTCACGGCATCATCTTCTCGGAGATTGCGAATTGTCTTTGCATACCGCTTGCTACCAATACTATCCATAGTCCCTTCTCCGGCGATAATATTGCCTTGGGCATGAAGCACAGCAATTTGATTCTCTGAAATGGCTTCATTGTCTTGTTCTTCCGCCACCCCGCTGTAACGGGCTAAAGAAATATTCGGGAAAGCATCTTCCTCCTCTTCCACCTCTGATAAGGCTTTGAGCTGGGTAACGACCTCATCGCGATAAGCAATTTCATCAATTAATCCCGCTTCCAGAGCCTCCTCAGCTAATAAAAGCCCTTGGGTATCAACAATTTCCTGTAACGCCTCAACACTAATATCTCGTCCTGTGCTAACACTGTTTAACCATTCTCCCCAAATATCTCCCAAAAGGGTAGTCAGTTGTTCTTCATTTTCAGCACTGAAATCTTCCCGAGTTAAAGGTTCAACTGCGGATTTATAATCTCCCACTCGCACGATATCAATTCCCACACCATACTTTTCTAAAGCACCCGCAAAGAAGGTTTGTTCCGAACGTAACCCTCTCATTTCTAAATTCCCTAAAGGGTTTAGTACAATATTATCAGCAATGGAAGCCAAATAATATTCTCGCTGATTCCAATTCGTGTCATAAGCAATTACTTCTTTTCCACTTTCTTGAAATTCAACCAGCGCCTCACGAACTTCTTTTAGTACGCTATAGCCTGTACTATTTGATCCTTCCGTTCCATCCAATAAAATGCCAGAAATGCGATCATCTTCACTGGCTTTTTCAATGGAATTAACCACTTGTTGAACCGTTACAGGACGGGCTTCAGGGGAAAATAAAGCCTGAGTAATATCTAGTGGCGGTTGCGTATCTTGAATGGGCTTTGATAAGTCAAAAACTAAAACGGATCCAGACTCCACTTGGGGCTGTCCGTCCCGATTCCCAACAACTACGAGGAGTAAAAATAAACTACCTGTTCCTAAAACTGAAAATAAAACTAAACCTGTAAAACTACCAATTAGTGTCGCGAGAATTTGCTTTAAAAAGTTACGCATAAATATCTAGGTCAACTGAGCAATCTCCATTCTAACGTGGGTCAAGGGCATCTCTTAAGCCATCTCCTAACAGATTAAACGCTAAAACTGTTAAAATAATCATAATTGCTGGGGGCCAAACTAACCACGGCTGTAGCACCAAGATAGAAGCATTTGTTGCCACTGAGAGTAAATTTCCCCAAGAGGGATCAGGCTGTTGAATGCCCAAACCAATTAAGCTCAAAACCGACTCCGCTAAAATAAAACTAGGAATAGCCAGCGTTGCCGAAATAATAATATAAGTTGCTGTTTGGGGTAAAACATGACGAAGGATAATATAAAAAGAGTTTCCCCCCATGGCGCGAGCGGCTTCTACAAATTCTCGTTGCTTAATGGATAAAACTTGTCCCCGAATCACCCTAGCCAGTCCAGACCAACTGACGAAAGACGTAATCACAACAATTAAAATAAAACGCTGGGTACTACTTAAGGTTGGCGGTAAAACTGCGGCTAAAGCAACTAATAAATAGATAGTGGGAATCGTCATTAAAACTTCCACTAAGCGCATAATAATAGCATCAACAAAACCACCAAAATAACCAGAAATGCCACCAAAAAACATTCCTAAAGGAAAAGAAATGGCAATTCCAAATAAGCCAATAAATAAGCTAATTCTTCCGCCGTGAATTAGTCTAGAGAATTGATCTCGTCCTTGTTCGTCTGTTCCTAAAAGATGATATTTTGCCTCGCCAGTGGTTCCAAATAAATGCCAATCCACTTCCCATCCTGAAAAAATTTCTACGGGTTCAAAATTTGGAGGAACAGGCAAATAAAGGGGGAAGATTTGATAAGAGGGGCCAGAAACAAATAATCCTAAAGGGGTAGGCTCTTCAAAATCAACAATTAATTCTCGCTCTCCGGTTTCTAAATCTGTTTCTCCCTGTTGTGTGGGATAAACATGGGGGCCAATCCACTCGCCTGTGTCTTGATTGCGAAAATAAATCTCAGTGGGCGGTAATAATGATCCACCAACTTCTGAAACATAGGGATCATAGGGAGCAACAAAATCGGCGGCAATGACGATTAAATAAAAAATTAGAAGCAAGGATGCTCCAATACGAGCTAAGGAATTTTTTTTCAGTTTGCGCCACCAGTTCATAGGAAATAATTGACAAGGAGCAATAGACAATGGACAATTAAAGTATAGGTTAACTTTAAACGAATTTGTCTTCCAGTCGTCACGGCCAACTCTAATTAGTTCCCATCAAGGAAACTTTGGAGCAACGAGGGCAAATAACTTATTACGAATAATAAACCGTCAATATGGCTTCTTCGATTTGGCCCTACAAAAGCCCCGGCATTCCTGATCACTTGTTTGAACGTCTCCCTGGAATTCCCCTCACCAAACGGGAGGTAAGATTGTTATTAATTTCCTATTTACGGTTAGAATCCGATTCCGTGTTATGGGATGTGGGGGCGGGAACAGGAACCATTCCTGTTGAATCTGGGTTATTGTGTCCTGATGCTCGCATTTTTGCAGTAGAAAGAGACGAAGAAGTGGTGGATTTAATTCGCCATAACTGCACTCGCTTTGGGGTTAAAAATGTGCAAGTGATTCAAGGAGTCGCCCCAGATTGTCTGAGTAAGTTACCCGAATCCCCTCATCGGGTTTGTTTAGAAGGAGGAAAGGATGTACATAAAAATTTAGAGCAAGTTTGGCAATATATCCAGCCAAAAGGGCGAGTCGTCGCCGTAGCCAATAGTTTAGAAAGTTTATATCGTCTTTCAGAGGGGTTAGCGAAATTACAAGCGCGTAATATTGAGGTGGTGCAGTCTTCTGTCAATCGTTTGGAAACACGCGGCCCGACGCAGGTATTTGCTGCGGTTGATCCCATTTTTGTCTTGAGTGGCGAGAAGTTATAAGGCTACTGATCAGAGATTGATGCTACCCTAAGGGATGAATCGTTCCGATTCGGAATAACGTTCATTAATTAGGGAAACTCGTTATGGCACATCAGTCTCTTCCCTCACAACCGCAAACTCAACGTACCTTTTGGCAAAAGGTGGGAAAATTATTCGGTTGGCCTTTTTGGGCGATTTTAATTATAGTGGGTTTTGGAGTCACTGGCTATACAGCAACGTCGGCTCTTTTAAATCTTAATAACCCCAAAGAGTGTGAATCAGTATATTGGCCATTTGCTTCTGGTTCGAAACGGTTATACTGTGCTCAGATGGAGGCTCAGAATGGCGATGCAGAGAGCTTATTAGATGCCATTGCGCTGGTTTCTGATTTATCTGAGGATCATCCCTTACGAGCAGAAATTAATAAAAATATCAAGATTTGGTCTGAGGAAGTTTTAGTTTTAGGAGAACAGCATTTCCAAGCTGGGAATATGGAAAAAGCCCTTAAAATTGCAGATCAAATTCCTTCCAGCGTTGCCTCTAAAGAAGTCATTGCGGAAAAAGAGCGTCGTTGGCGAGAAATCTGGGAACGAGGAGAAGAGATTGAAGAGAAGGTGGAAGCTAAATTATATGAAACGGAATGGAATGCTGCCTTTGAGGAGGCGGGAAAATTAGTTGATCTTGATAATAATTATTGGGCTAACCGCCGCTATACCCAACTGATTACGACCATTGAAAATGCTAAAGCTGAAGGGGAAATTGTAGAGGAAGCCCGAGAAGACTACAAGGAGGGAGGATTAGATAATTTACTGACGGCGTTGGAAAAAGCCGAAGCAGTGGAAGAAAACAGTTATTCTTATCGCATTGCTCAGTCTTTGATTACGGATGTGGGTGAAGCCTTAATGGCTAAGGCTGAGGAAAATCTAGAAGAACGCAATTGGAAAACGGTTTTAAAAGTGATCCGAGAGATTCCGAGTCGCATCGGGCGAGAGGAAGAGATTGCTGATTTGCAAGAGATTGCTCTAGCGGGATCACAGGCAAAATTGGGAACGGTGGTGGGATTAGAAGACGCGATCGCGCAAGCCGAACGATTAGAAAAAGATCGTCCCTTCTACAAGGAGGCCCAAGACTTGATCAGCCGTTGGGAAAAAGAAATTGAAGATGTAAAAATCATTAAGGCAGCAAAGGAATCTTCTCAAGGGGACAGTTTATCGGATCTCCGTGAGGCAGTAGAAAAGGTGGAGGAAGTGCCTCGTGGAAATCCTCGCTATCAAGAAGCCCAACAGTTACGACAACAATGGATTCATACGATTCAAGTGCGACAAGATCAGCCCATCCTTAATCGAGCTAGAAGCATTGCCCGTAACCGCAATATTGAAGCCTATAAAGACGCGATCGCGGTAGCCAGTGAAATTGGTCCAAACCGAGTTCTCCATTCTGAAGCCCGTCAGGAAATTAGCCAATGGCGCAATGAAATTCAACGGATTGAAGATCGTCCGATTTTAGCTAAAGCCAACCGTCTGGCGAATCAGGGTCGATTAGAAGCCGCCATTGAAAAAGCCTCTGAAATTGGCTCCAATCGCGCTCTCTATTCAGAAGCTCGTGAGGAAATGAGCCAGTGGCGTGATGAAATTCAACGCATTGAAGATCGCCCCATTTTATTAGAAGCGATTAGTCTGGCCAATGAGGATCGATTAGAAGCTGCCATTGAAAAAGCCTCTGAAATTAGCTCCAATCGCGCTCTCTATTCGGAAGCTCAAGAAAGAATTCAGGGCTGGCGTAATACCCTGATTGCTGAGGAGCGTCTAGAAGATGCCCAAAACATTGCCCGAAGCCAGACAGTCACGTCTCTTCTAGAAGCCATTGAAATTGCTGCCCCGGCTCGAAACTCCAATCAGTACCGAGATCAAGCCCAAAGTTTAATTAATGAGTGGAGTGAACGCCTCTACGCGATCGCGATCCGTCGCGCTGATGACGATAATCTAGAAAGTGCTATCCAAGTGGCTCAACAAGTTCCTTCCGAAAGCGAGATTTATCAAGAAGTGAGAGGAAAAATCCAACAGTGGCAAAATGATTTAGAGGATTAGGGCTTTTACCCATGGATCAGGTAGTCTTTTAATTTTCCAAATCAAGCGCGATCGCGCCGAGACTTTGTCCCTATCCTTACTTAGCAATTGGGATGCTGCCTTTAGTCGCCTCCGCGGTTTTAGCCGCAGGTGGGTTGTATCATGTGTTTCGTGGCGCTGCGGTTTTAAAGGATGGTTCTGGGCTAGTTGCCTTCTTTCATTATGATTGGGATGATCCGAAAAAATTAAGCCGAATTTTGGGGGCGCATTTGCTTTTTCTTGGTATTGGGGCATTGCTATTTGTGGGTAAAGCAATGGTTTGGGGAGGTCTTTATGATCCCGCGATCGCGAATCCTCGGCTAATTACTACACAAAACCAGTCAGAGAGCCATCGGTTTGAAACCGATGGACGGGGCTTTT
>JBKHER010000083.1:0-9482 GCA_046540715.1 Halothece sp. | reverse complement strand
GATTAAAACTAAAAGTGCGGAATGCACCGCCGCTTTCTAGCCTGAATTCAATTCAGGCGGGGTCGGAGGTTGAGTTGCTAGTTCTATTCACGAAGCGCAAAGCGGCTACGCGCTCGCTTTGCGTAATTCACTTAAGTATTATGTTGCCAATTCACCCAGTCTTGTGGCTTCAGGAAGGTGTTATACAGTTCCGCTTCTGGGGTATTGGGTTCAGGGTGATAGCAGTATTCCCAACGCACTAAAGGCGGCAGCGACATTAAAATGGATTCGATACGCCCATTGGTTTGCAGTCCGAAAATTGTGCCGCGATCATAAACTAAATTAAATTCCACATACCGTCCGCGACGATAGAGTTGGAAATTCCGTTCTCGTTCGCCATAGTCAATTTGACGGCGTTCTTTAGCAATGGGAGTATAAGCAGGAAGAAAGGAGTTGCCACAGTCTTGAACAAACGCAAATAACTGTTCCCAACTGCGAGGTTCCATCTCGCCAACTTGATTGCTATATTGAGACGCTCTCCCGTCTGGATCAGGACCTTTATACAATTGTCCTTGACCATCTTGGTAGTCGAAAAAAAGACCGCCAATTCCTCGGTTTTCCTGACGGTGTTTGATATAAAAATACTCATCACACCAAAGCTTAAATGTGGGATAGTATTCAGGATGATGGCGATCGCAGTGGGTTTTAATGGTTTGATGAAAATGAACGGCATCTTCAGCAAAGGGATAATAAGGAGTTAAGTCAATTCCTCCGCCAAACCACCATACTGGACCGGCTTCAAAATAGCGATAATTGAGGTGAACTGTGGGAACATAGGGGTGATGGGGATGTAACACCATCGACGTTCCTGTGGCATAAAAGCCATTTCCTTCTGCTTCTGGGCGTTGTTTTAAGATCGAGGGAGGGAGTTTTTCGCCAAAAACTTCTGAAAAATTGACACCGCCTTGTTCAAAGAGATCGCCATTTTTAATCACGCGCGATCGACCGCCCCCCCCTTCTTCTCGTTTCCAAGTATCTTCCTGAAATTTTTGACCACTTCCATCAAGGGCTTCTAAGCTGCTACAAATGTCATCTTGAAGCGTCAACATAAATTGACTAACCCGACGTTTTGCATCTTCTGGGGGAATAAATTCGTTTTTGGTGGCTGTCAAATCAGTATCTTGAACACTCATGGCTTAAATCGCTAATAAATTTTGCAAACTATTCTTGAGGAACTACCCTTAAAGGCAGTTAATTTTCCTACAATAGGATACTTGCCTGGGCGTAATGGATCAGGAGATATGTTGTGATTCTTAATTTTTCGTTCAAGTTCATTGCGAGAAAAGAAAAAATTTGTTGTCAGTTTTCCCTGTACAAAACCTATCGTGTTTTAAGTAATGCCCCTGTGGATGTGCTTTGGGAGAAACTCATTAACTTAGGGGATGTCTCTTGGAATCCCTTGCTCGATCATACCAATGCCCCAAGGGGATTGCGGGCTAAACCGGGGATTATTTATCAAGCAGTGACGCGACTAACCCCGATTCCCATTCGGGTATTTGTGGAAAAAGTTAATCCTGGGGAATTAATTAGTTTGCGAGTGCTTGCTATCCCAGGGATTCAGAATCGAGTGACTTATCAAGTCGAATCAACCTTAATTGGTACTTATGTGTCTTGTTCGATTACGCTTCGGGGTTGGTTATCGCCATTTTTATGGTGGATTATTCGTCCTTATGCTTCGCGAGTGGTGAGAGAATTAGCCCAATCTGCTGAGTCAACGGAACAGGTAAGTTAAACCCACTGGTCATTTTAATTTAATTTTAAGTAGCTAAAAATAGTTTCAACAGATACCTGAAACTCAGGCAAACTGCTTAAAGTCGGTAAAATGTCATTGTCTTGATATGTTTTTGGCTGCTGTTGTGGGAGAAAACTCATCACTAATTTTTCGTTAGGATCAATTAACCATCCTAATTCTGACCCTTGATCTAAACAAAATAGAATATTATTAATGACCCGAGTAGAACTTTGCTCAGGAGAGAGAATTTCAATTGTCCAATCGGGTGCAATCCTAAATATATCCTCAATTTCTCCCGCTTCATTTAAGGGAATTCTATCCCACTTAAAAACGGTAATATCAGGAACAATTGATCGCCCGCCAAAAGTACAGCGCAATTCAGTAAAAGCACTTGCTAAACGTTGTCCTTCTGCAACTTGATTAATTTCAGTTGCTAAACGAATTTGTAAGCGACTATGTTTTCCTTTTGGCATGGGTTTACGATAAATTTTACCATCAATATATTCCTGAGCTGGTTTAGTTTCGGGAAGTTGAAGGAACTCTTCTAGGGAAAGTTGGGATTGAGTTTGGCTTGACAGCATAGGCTTCTCCTGAAAGTAAACAGTATCCTTATTGCATTAAGATCGCCAATAAGAACGCCCAAATATTTTTATGCACTTTTGGGGGACATATTGGGGACAATCCTCGTTACTATCGAAATAAAGACATTAAAATTAGGTTATTACGCCAATAGTTAACAATGACAGATACTAATACCATTTTAGAGGCACTGCGCCCAGTACAAGACCCTGAGTTACAAAAGAGTCTTGTTGAATTAAATATGATCCGAGATGTGAACTTGGAGCAGGGGGCGTTAAGTTTTAAGTTAGTGCTAACGACTCCTGCTTGTCCACTGAAAGAGATGATTGTGGATGATTGTAAAAAGGCGGTACAAGATTTACCAGGGGTAGAAACTGTTGATGTCGAAGTGACTTCTGAAACCCCACAACAAAAGTCAATTCCCGATCGCGAGTCAGTGCCAGGGGTCAAAAATATTGTTGCGGTTTCTAGTGGAAAAGGGGGTGTCGGTAAAAGCTCAGTTGCAGTCAATTTAGCGGTATCTCTGGCTCAAAGCGGGGCGAAGGTCGGATTACTCGATGCGGATATTTATGGCCCCAATGACCCCAGTATGCTCGGTTTAGCAGATGCGAAGGTGCGAGTGCAAGAGTCAGAAAAAGGGGAAGTGCTAGAACCTGCGTTTAATCATGGGGTAAAATTAGTCTCTATGGGCTTTTTAATTGATCCTGATCAACCTGTGGTTTGGCGCGGTCCCATGTTAAATGGCGTAATTCGTCAGTTTCTCTACCAGGTGAATTGGGGAGAATTAGATTATATGGTGGTGGATTTACCCCCCGGAACGGGAGATGCCCAGTTAACTTTAGCCCAAGCGGTTCCGATGTCAGGGGCGGTAATTGTAACAACCCCGCAAGATGTTTCCCTAATGGATGCTCGTCGCGGTTTGAAAATGTTTGAGCAGTTAGGGGTGAATGTTTTAGGGCTGGTAGAAAATATGAGTTATTTTATTCCCCCTGATTTACCCGATCGCCGCTATGATTTATTTGGCTCTGGTGGCGGTGAGAAAGCGTCTAAAGAATTGAATGTTCCTTTATTAGGCTGCATTCCTTTAGAAATTTCTTTACGGGAAGGGGGAGATAGTGGGATTCCGATTGTGGTATCTCATCCGAATTCAGCTTCTGCTAAAGCTCTCGGCGCGATCGCGCAACAAGTGGCTGCTAAAATCTCAGTAGTCGCTTTAACCTAAACTTCAGATGGCAAACGTTTCTTGGAAAAAATTCAGTTGGCGTAATCTCGTTAACCCTTGGCGAGAAATGGATTGGTTTTTATTCTTCCTCGTCATTGGGGTAACGGCTTGGGGGGGAATTACCATTCACAGTGTCCAACTCCATGATGAAAACTTAAATAATTGGATCCAACATGGGGTTATGGGTGGAATTGGGGCAGTGATTGTCCTGTTAATAGCTCGTTGGCGCTATGAGGAATTATTGAACTGGCATTGGCTGGTTTATATTGCTACCAATCTCTTACTGATATCTGTCATTTTGATGGGGATAACTAGCAAAGGGGCTCAACGATGGATTAGCATTGCTGGTTTTAATGTGCAACCTTCAGAGTTTGCCAAGCTGGGCGTAATTATCACCTTAGCTGCGATTTTGCATCATCGCCGTGCTGATCGATTATGGTCAGTGTTTCAAACCTTAGGGATCATTGCGCTACCTTGGGGATTGGTTTTTTTACAGCCAGATTTGGGAACTTCTCTTGTCTTTGGCGCGATCGCGTTTGGGATGCTTTATTGGGCCAATGCCAACTTAGGCTGGTTGATTCTCTTAATTTCTCCTGCGGTGGCGGCAATTTTATTTCAAGTTTATATTCCTGCTTGGTTAAGTTGGGGGGGCTTAATGTTTGTGATTGGTTGGCGAACTTTACCGGGGGGATGGGTATCAGGATGTGGCGCGATCGCGCTAAATTTAGTCTCTGGAGGCTTAGGAAAGTTAGTGTGGAACTTACTGCAAGACTACCAGAAAAACCGTCTGATTCTGTTTCTGAATCCCGAGCTTGAGCCCCTCGGCGGTGGCTATCATCTCATCCAGTCTCGCATTGCCATTGGCTCTGGCCAAATGTGGGGGCGTGGCTTAAATGAAGGCACCCAAACCCAACTCAACTTTATTCCCGAACAGCATAACGACTTTATTTTTAGTGCTGTGGGGGAAGAATTGGGATTTATCGGCAGTTTTGGCTTATTATTTCTGTTTTGGCTGATTTGCATCCGCTTACTCATGATCGCATTAGGGGCAAAAGATAATTTTGGATCACTGATCGCGATCGGGGTTTTCTGTATGATTTTATTTCAGGTTACGGTCAACATTAGCATGACGATTGGGCTTGGCCCCATCACAGGGCTTCCCCTTCCTTGGATGAGTTATGGACGTTCAGCATTACTAACGAACTTTATGGCAATTGGGCTAGTAGAATCCGTAAATAATTATCGACAACGAACCACATTTTTCAGCTAATATTGCTGTTAGAGATTACGCCTTCCGTTTAGGAATGCGCCTGCTAGAGACCGTTGGTCAATAGTTAGTTTGGGTTCTAGGATGCCAAAATAGAAAAGATAATCCTACCTAGTTGAATAAATCACTTAAATTTGCCCACGCAAGAATTGAAACATGGCAGCCACCAATCCTTCTACCGCCATTTCCAAACAATTTGCCGACAGTTATTATGGCGTTTTAGGAGTTCATCCTTCCGCTTCTCTTCTAGAAATTCGGCGGGCTTATCGTGAATTGAGTAAGCAATATCATCCCGATACGACACAATTGCCCCAAAATGTGGCAAAAGTCAAGTTTCAAACTCTCAATGAAGCTTATGCTACCTTAAGTAATCCCCAACGACGAGCCTTGTATGATCATCAAATTGGCTATTCTTCTCTGCACGTGATGCAGCCGTCTCTGCATTTTCAAGTCCAAGAACAACGGGCAAAAAAAATTGTCAATCGTTCTTCTGCTTATCTGGATCGCAGCGATCGGCCGCTTTCTTCAGGAGAAATCTTTGTCTTACTGCTTTTAGGGGCTACCTTTCTTGCCTGTATTGGGTTAGTGATTATAATTGGTTTAACTCGTGGCGAAGGCGCATTTCGAGTTCCTGAAGTTACCGAAAGTGCATTAACTCTAATCAAATCCTATTTAGAATTCCTATGACGTTTCCTCAAGCTGATACTCCCCTGTATAATCATTCGTTACCTGCCATTGAAGAATGGCTAAAAAATTTAGGTTGCCAACAAGATTCAGAACAATTACATTGTTGGTTGATTGAAACCTCAAATTGGAAAGCAGAAATCACACTAGACGTTGAAGAGTTGACGGTTTCTTATCTTAAGGCTGGAGAAGGAAATAGTGACTTAACTCGCTCTTTTCCCTATTCTCTCAGTCGTGAAGATATCGAAGCAGCAGTTTTTTCTGGCCCTTAATTAATAAATTTCGCCTTTTAAAAGGGGACTTTTCACCAAACAGTATAACCTTTCGGGTGATGCAACCAAGCCGTTATCGCAACCGCTAAAGCATCGGCGGCATCATTCGGTTGCGGAATTTCATTGAGGTTTAATTCTTGAGTAATGGCGGCTTGAACTTCTTGCTTATCCGCCTTTCCATATCCTGTCAGCGTCTGTTTAATTTGTGGGGGGCTAAACTCAACATATGGTAAATTATTTTGCCCTAATACTAATAAGACGATCCCTCTAGCTTGGGCGACAGTAATGGTATTTCCCATGCGATAAAAAAAGAGTTTTTCAATGGCAACTAAATCAGGTTTAAACTCAGTGAGAAGACTCTGTAAGTCTTCATAAATGGTCACTAATCGTTTTTCTACAGGCTTTTTAGCAGGGGTTTCAATGACACCAAAATCTAATAAGGTAAGTTCTTCACTACTTTGATAGTTTTGAAGTTTCTTGCTTGTAGTAACGATTGATGCTTTATTTTCTGAAGCCTCAATATATCCAAACCCTAGAGTGGCGAGTCCAGGATCAAGCCCTAGAATTTTTAATGATGTCATTTTTTCTAAGAGGCTTGTTTATGATCTAGTTGCAGGAATAATTTTTCTAAATTGGGTTTTTCGGTGCGAAATTCGGTAATGGAGAAACCAGAGTCAAACAGCGATCGCAGCATTTTTGACTTTTCTTGTTCACTTCCTTTAAACTGAACTTTAATCTGATTTTTCTCTGGGAAAACTTGATAAGTTTCTACTCCAGAAAACTCCATAATTTTTTGCGCTAGTGTGTCTATTTTATTTAAGACAGTAATCAATAATTCCTCTTGAGAATTACGCTGATAAAGTTCTGATAAAGAGGCACTTTCCACTAAATAACCTAATTCCATTATCCCAATTGAAGTACAAACTTCAGCTAAATCACTTAAAACGTGAGAAGAAATTAAAATCGTCATTCCCGCCTCTTGTAAGACTTTAATCATTTCCCGAAATTGGTGTCGAGAAATGGGATCAAGCCCGGAAACGGGTTCATCTAAAAGTAATAAAATGGGTTCATGGATAATGGTGCGGGCTAAACTTAATCGTTGGCGCATTCCCCGTGATAAAGTCGAGATCAGGCTATGGCGTTTAGAACTAAGTTGAACTAATTCTAAGACTTCTTCAAGACGGCGAGATAACTGAGGCTGACGTAAAAAATAAAGGCGACCAAAATATTCTAAATAGTCGTAAACAGTGAGATCCTCATAAAGAGGAAAATCATCAGGGAGATATCCGATGCGACGTTTAAGGGGAAAATGAGAGATATTAAATTTCACTTTTTCCTCAAACCAATAAACCTCTCCTACGGTAGGTTCGACCATTCCTGCTAACATTTGGATTAAGGTTGTTTTTCCAGCACCATTGGGGCCAATTAAGCCATAAACTTCCCCAGTTTCAATTTTAAGATCAACGTCACAAACAGCAAGATCGCGATCGTATTGTTTGCTTAATCCTTTGGCTTCAATTGCTAAATTATTCATGTGCTTTAATACCATCACGTTTTCCTTAAATCTTCATAATTGATTTTAAGCGAACTAACTATTTTTTGACGCTTATGATACGATAACAACGAATAACGAATAACAACTAACAAATAACGAATAATTAATGCTATTTGCTGATATTCCTCCTTCGCCGCCACCAATGATCGAAATGGCTTCTCAACCATCGAGTGTATCTCATTTAGCATTGAATCAGCCTCTAGAAACCCTTAATGATGGACAAACCATTACTCAAATTAAGGTTGCAGTGAGAGGGGGGGAATCCCAAAAATGGGAAATTGCCCAAACTAATCAAGCTGAGGAAGTTTTAGAAATTACCTCCGATCAACAAAGTTATAACTCAGAAACTCAAGTCATTACCGCCAAGGGGAATGTTACCGCCGAATTTGCCCAAGGAACGTTAGTTGCTGATGAATTAAGAATTAATGTCGAAAATCGGTTAGCAGTGGGAACTGGTAATATTCGCTTTCAACGGGGAGAACAAGTTCTAAGGGGGGATCGCTTTGAGTATAATTTTCAGCAAGATACAGGAGTGATTAGTAATGGCGGCGGTGAGATTTTTCAGCCTACCTTACAACGAGATTTTGGGAGGGGATTAGCGAACGATAGCAGTGCTGTTACCTTACCACAACGGGATCTTGGTGAGCAGGGGATTCGAGATGTAGAAGAAGAGGAAGGCTATCAATTTGCCATTGGTGGGGGAACTGATGTCAGTGAGTTTTCTTTACCTGAAACGGGGGGAACCGTGAATCGCTTACGGTTTGAAGCTGATGAAGTGGAAACCAATGGTCCAGAGTTTAATGCAACTAATATTCGCATTACCAATGACCCGTTTTCTCCGCCGGAATTGGAATTACGGGCTGATAACGCGCAGTTACGTCAAATTTCTCCGACTAGACAGGAAATGAATCTTTCTAACTTGCGTTTAGTCTTTGATGATGGTTTCTCTCTTCCTATTCCGCGCGATCGCGTTATTTTTGATGAAGAGGATGAAAACCGCTTTCTTAATTTGATTAGTTTTGGCTTTGATTCTGATGATCGTGGGGGGTTATTTGTGGAACGAAATATTCAACTGATTGACCGTCGTGACTGGGACTTGACTTTGACTCCCCAATATTTTTTGCAAGAGGCTCTTTTTGATGCTGGGGTGAGTGATTCCAGTGTTATCGGGGGTAAAGTTGATGTACAAGGACGATTTAGCCCTCGTACTGAGTTAAGCGCCGAAGGTTCTCTAACGGGGTTAGATGAAGATGTGCTTGAAGATAATTTTCGGGGGAATGTACGATTGCAACAGGCGGTGGGACGAGAACAAGGGCAACATAGCCTTAATTTAGAAGCAAGTTTTCGCGATCGCCTATTTAATGGGTCTTTAGGCTTCCAGACCGTACAAAGCAGTATTGGGGCAGTCATTACCTCGCCGACTTTTGATCTCGGTGACAGTGGGATTCGGCTTAGTTATCAGGGAGGAGTACAGCGCATTAATGCCAACACCGATGTGGAAGAATTATTGGAGGCAGATCGAGAGAACGATCGCGTCAGTTTAACCCGTTATCAAGCCGCTACTTCCTTAAGTTGGGGAACGCCCCTTTGGAGAGGGGAAACGTTACCTGCAACTGCCGAAGAAGGCTTACGTTATACCCCGCGCCCAGTCCGTCCCAATTTACGATTAACAACAGGCTTAACTGGCGTTGCGTCTTTTTATAGTAATGGCGATGAACAAAATTCCCTCAATGCCAGTGTGGGTATCCGTGGACAACTGGGACATTTATCGGAAAAAATGTTTGATTTTACCGACTTTAATGTGGATTATACAGAAGTAATTGGCGAGGGGGAATCTCCGTTTCGGTTTGATCGTTTAGTCGATCGCAAACGGTTATCCTTTGGTGTAATTCAGCAAATTTATGGGCCTATTTTAGCTGGATTTCAAACCTCTTTAGATGTCGATGATGGCGAGGTCATTAGTAGTGATTTGATTTTAGAGTATTCTCGTCGCACTTATAACATCCGATTACGCTACAATCCCACTTTAGAAATTGGTTCCCTAACCATCCAAATTAATGGCTTTAATTGGCAAGGAGGGGCTAATACTTTTGATGAAGTAGATTCGGTTCAAGATGGGGTAAGGCGATAAA
>JBKHER010000082.1:0-9746 GCA_046540715.1 Halothece sp. | reverse complement strand
GTGAAAGTTATTAGTTATTGGTTATTTGGTAACTGGTAACTGATCACTGGTCATTGGGTTACAAGCAACAAAGGACTCTAAGCGGATTAGAAGTTTGTATCATAAAGAAAGAAGATTCTAACCTGATTGAATAAAGATCAATTTCTTTCACTATATGCAGACCTTAGCATTTCCAAGCCAGAAAACTGAAACCATTACTACTCAAGCCATCTTTGTCGCTGAGTCAATTGATTGTCGTGCCATTGAGAATCATTATGAGTGTATTGCCTCTTTACCCTCAGTGATTAAAGTTAGTGAAACAGGAATGGCAGTTTTGTTCCACTATGGAGTCGTGGTTTTATTCGGTTTAAGTCAAGAGGAAGAAGAAGCGTTTCTCAAACAATTATCTGCTTATGTCAGTGAAGCCTTTACCAATCCAGAAACGGAAAAAGTTGAGATTAAACTGAATCCAGAAAAAAGTGAACGGGTTAAAAACGGTGTTCTCTGGTTAAAACAATATAGTGTAGAACACTTGCAAATTGTTGCAGATGTCTTAGCAAAAACGGTGGTTTTAGCCCATTATGAAACGAAACTGGCTTCAGTATTTGATCAAGTTGAACCCTTTACGGCTAGCTTACAAAAAAATCAACGTTTAAATCGCCCTGGAGAAGAATTATTACATGAATTAGGTAGCACATTCTTATTCCAATATAAAATGGTGGCGCGAGTAGAAATTATTGATAAACCCGAATTACTATGGGAGTTTCCAGAATTAGAAAACCTTTATTTGCGCCTTGAAGATGAATATGAAATTCGCGAACGCCATATGGCACTGGAGCGTAAGCTAGATTTAATTTATCGTACCTCCCAAAGTGTTTTAGAATTAATGCAGCATCGGACAAGTTTACGCGCTGAATGGTATATTGTTATTCTAATTATTATCGAAATTGTTTTATCCCTGTATGAGTTATTTATCAAAGGGTAAATAAGATGCAGCGTGTAATTATTATTGGTGGCGGGGCAGCAGGTTTTTTTGCAGCAATTACTTGTGCTAGTATTTCACCAAAAACAGAAGTCATTCTTTTAGAAGCAGCCCGAAAGCCTTTAGGAAAGGTTCGCATTTCTGGGGGCGGCAGATGTAATGTAACCCATCACTGTTTTGATCCTGCTTTATTAGTCCAAGCCTACCCTCGTGGCGGAAAATCCCTGCGAGGGGCGTTTACACGCTTTCAACCTCAAGATACGATGACTTGGTTTGAAAAACGAGGGGTTAACTTAAAAACTGAAGCTGATGGGCGCATCTTTCCTGTTACTGATAACTCCGAAACCATTGTTAATTGTTTAGTATCAGAAGCAAAAAAGCAGGGTGTCATGATCAAAACTGGGGTGAAGGTACAATGGCTGAGTTATGAAAATGAACGGTTTATTGTTGACTTAAAGAATGGAGAAAGTTTAAGCAGCGATCGCGCTCTTTTAGCAACAGGAAGTCAACGACTCGCTTATCAATGGGCAAAACAATTGGGTCATCAAATTATCCCCCCCATTCCTTCTTTATTTACCTTTAATATTAAGGACGAACGGCTCAACGATTTAGCAGGAATTACGGTTGAGCAAGTAGAAATTCAACTGCAACTTAAAGGCAAGGAAAAATATAAACAAATTGGACAACTTTTAATTACCCATTGGGGAATTAGTGGGCCGGCTGTTTTAAAATTATCCTCTTATGGGGCAAGAGTGATTCATGATCAAGGTTATGATTTAGGGATCCTTATTAACTGGCTTCCCTCAGAAAATATGGAAACCATTAAAGAGAAATTATTCGCCCAAAAACAAGAAACCCCGCGTCGCCAAGTAATGAGCTTTTCTCCTTTTTCTATTCCTCGTCGTCTCTGGGAAAAACTGGCGACTGTTGCTGGTATTTCTCCCTCTTTACGCTGGGCAGAAATTTCTAAGAAACAAGTAAAAGCCCTGGCCAAAGAGTTAACCCAAGGTGAATTTCAGATGGAAGGGAAGGGAGTCTTTAAGGAGGAATTTGTAACTTGTGGTGGAATTGACCTCAAAGGGGTAAACTTTAAGACAATGGAAAGTAAATTCATCTCAGGACTTTACTTTGCTGGCGAAATTTTAGATATTGATGGTATTACTGGCGGCTTTAATTTCCAAAGTGCTTGGACAACAGGCTGGCTTGCTGGACAAGGGATGAGTCATGAAATTTAGTACAGTTGTTAATCAATTAACCCAAACTACACCCACCTCAGTTAACGAAGGGGAAAACCCAGAAATTAAAGGAGTGAGCGCGATCGAGGACGCAACAGCCAATACCCTTTCTTATATTGAAGGGAGAAAGTTTGCCGCCTTGATTAAGGAAACCGAAGCCAGTGCTTTAATTTTGCCCCAAGATGAGACTTTACAAACTCAAGCCACTGCAAAAGGGATTGCTTGGATAGCTAGTCCGAACCCTCGACTGTTGTTTGCTAAAGCAATTTCTTTATTTTATCGCCCCTTCCAACCGAGTCCTGATCTTCATCCCAGTGCGGTCATTGATCCCTCGGCGGTGATTCAAGAAAATGTCTATATTGGCCCCAACGTGGTGATTTATCCCCAAGTAAGGATTAGTAGTGGTGTTTGTATTTATGGCAATGTGGTAATTTATCCCCAGGTGACAATCAGCGATCGCGCGATTCTCCACGCTAATTGTACAATCCATGAACGTAGTCAAATTGGCAAAGATTGTGTGATCCACAGTGGCGCAGTCATTGGTAGCGAAGGCTTTGGTTTTGTTCCCACCCCTCAAGGCTGGTACAAAATGCAGCAATCGGGCTATGTTGTCTTAGAAGATGGGGTAGAAGTGGGCGCAAATAGTAATATTGATCGTCCTGCAGTGGGAGAAACACGAGTGGGACGGAATACAAAATTTGATAACGCTGTTCACATAGGACACAGTTGTCAAATTGGTGAAAATTGTGCTTTTGCGGCGCAGGTGGTTCTGGCAGGAGGAGTGAAAGTGGGAAATAATGTTCTTATTGGCGGACAAAGCGCGATCGCGAATAATATCACCGTCGGGGATGGCGCAAGAGCAACCGGTCATTCTGGAATCACTCGTAATGTTAAAGCAGGAGAAATTGTGTCTGGTTCACCGGCCGTTTCCAATCATATTTATCTGCGCTCCAGCGCCATTTATAAACGCCTTCCTGAAATGTACCGAGCATTTAAAAGACTAGGAAATCAAAAATAAGCGATTTCTTTAATCAGCAATTTTAATGTGACAGTTTTAAGGGTGTTAATCTATCTATTTTCTTGAGCCACTAAAATCTCTAAAATAAAGTCAGGATGCAAAAGATATCCTGAAATATTTCACACTTATTCCCTAAAATTGGCTTATAATCTATGATTTCCCCTAAATCTATTTCCTACGCTCTATTAATCACTCCTCTCGCTTTGGTAGCAGCCACGTTATCCGCTCAAGCCGAACAAGCAAAACCGAGTCCTGGTGAAAGTTATACCAAGGCCTCATTTTTATCTGAAAATGCTAGTTTTTCTGATCAAATTACCACTGTTAGTTTTGAACCGATTGAAGAAGATGCACTCGCCCAAATCGACCGTCGTCGCAGAAGAATGCCCACTCGCGAAGCCTTTAGCCCAAATTATGTAGGAATTGGCTTAAATGTGGGCTTTGATGGGGATACCGCTTTAGGAGATACCAACTTTGCTGTTAATGGCCGATTAAAACTAACGCCAGACATTTCCTTTCGCCCTGCTGCCGTTATTGGTGACAATGCTTCATTTTTAGTGCCTGTCACTTATGACTTTACCCCTTCCCCCGATGGTCGTATGGACTCCTTAAATATTACTCCGTATATCGGCGGTGGCGCTTTCTTTACCACTGACGATGACCTTGACGATGATGTCGGTGGTTTAGTGACAGCAGGGCTTGAAGCCCCTATTTCTCGCGATTTTACAGCTAATGCTGGCTTAAATGTTGGCTTTATTGATGACGATACCGAATGGGGATTATTATTAGGAGTAGGTTACAACATTCCTAGCAATTAACATTTTTTTCTTGCTCCCTAGGCTAGCTAGGGAATTGTGCTATCCCCCACTAACAGGGGGAATTAATACGACTTCATCTCCATCTTTTAAGGTTGCTTCTGGAGAAACAAACTCTAAATTAATCCCAAAACTGGTTATTTCGCGCCACTGTTCCAGTTGTGGTTGCTCTTTCATAATTTGTTCTAAAACCGCTTTCACTTCTGCTTGGGGCGGAAATTGACGTTTAATCTCTTCTACCCCATAGGCTTCTTGATAGGCGGCAAACAGTTTGACGGTAATAGTAATTTGATTTGACATTATTCACCTCCTCCCCATTTGGAGAATACTAAGCGCGAACCATACTCAGCCACTCATTCATTATTTCTTGCTGAGAAGGTTTTTGGTTTAACTTAACTGATATAGCACTCAGGAATGATTCATCATACCATTTTGAATAATTGGCGCTACACAACGATCCCCCCAACCCCCCGCGACTTTGGGGGGCAAAGGGGGGATCTACTGTAACCTGACTTTTTTAAAGTGGTATAAGAAGAAGCTACATTCGGCGCAACGGTTACAGGAACTAGAGAATCAGTTTCTCACATCTGACTCCTGATTGCTATAGGAGATCAACATAATGGACTCGTTTTAAACTTTTATTAAGAACTAAAGGAAACAACTATGAAACCTCATCCTTCAGCAACCCCACTCACTCTTTACCTCATTCCCATTTTCGGAGTCATTCCCGCCCTGTGGCGAGTTTACCATCCGCAACAGGGAACTCACGAAGAACAGCAAGTGAGTCGTTTTGCCATTGTTCTTGCCTTATCTTGGTTAATTCTCTATAGTTTATTGGGAGTGGGAGGAGAGATCAATCCCTCTCTCATTTGGTCGGTGAGACTTCTCTACCTTGATGCTCTGATCACATCAGGCTATTTTTTGACTTGTTTAATCTTGATGATTCAAACTTGGCGAGGAAATGTTCCCAAGCTCCCTGTGATGAAAGCAATAGTAAATAAGCTATTTCGCTCTCATTAAGGACAAAATGACAAAATAATGATCAAAATGCTCGTTTTTTATTTAAAAAGCCTCTAAAATAAGTAAACTAAAGTGAGTGTGAGGAAGCCTGTGCAAGTTGAAAACTCCAAACCATCAGCAAGACCCAAAAAAACTTACCCTGTCAAGAAAAAGAGATCGCGCTCTCCCCATTGGTTTCTAATTGGTTTAGGCTTATCCGGTATTGCCATGCTTTCAGCAACTGCCGGTGCTTTACTAGCAATTACCCTCTCTTCCAAACCCTTACAATTTGAGTCTAGCACTTCAGAAACAGATACCACCTTTAATCAGGAAGAGGAAATTTCCCAGTCTCCGCCGTTGCAACTCCCAAAATTAACGCGCCCAGTTAATGTTTTGGTACTAGGAACAAAAGTCTTAAGTTCTGACTTAGGGCGTTCTCCAGACGATGTTGGCTATCATACGCTGGTGGATGATTCTTTTGACGGGGCAACAGATGCCATGTTGCTGTTGCGATTTGACCCCGATAATAACAGTGTAACCATGCTATCAATTCCTAGAGATACCAAAGTTAATCTACCCGATGATGGCACCGTTAAAATTAATGCCGTTAATCGCCTAGGTGGAGTTTCTAGTAGTGCCAAAGCGACAAGTAATCTACTTGCTGGAGTCGAAATTGACCGTTATGTTCGGGTCAATGTCCAAGGAGTCCAACAACTAGTCGATGCTTTGGATGGCGTGGAGATGTATGTTCCCAAAGACATGAAATATCGGGATGATAGTCAACATTTCTATATTGATTTAGAAAAAGGACAGCAAACCCTCAATGGGGAAGAAGCCATGCAATTTCTGCGTTTCCGCTACGATGAATACGGGGATATTGGACGAGTACAACGACAGCAATTACTGTTAAGGGCTATGGTTCAACAGGCGCTAAATCCTTCTACACTGGCTCGCTTACCAGAGATTTTTTCAGTGATTCAATCTAATGTTGATACCAATTTAAGGGTGCAAGAATTGTTAGCCCTAGCGGGGTTTGCTTCTGATCGCGATCAAGAAAATCTAGAAATGTTGATGTTGCCTGGCGAGTTTGAAGATGTCAAAAATGGACCCAATGGGGAAACAACCAGTTACTGGCTTCCTCATCGTCGCGAGATTGAACGAATGATGGCGCGTCATTTTGAGGTGGAATCTAATCGTATTAGAAGCAGCAGCAGTGATGAAGTTTCTCCTCGCATTCGGATTGCCATTCAAGATAGTACAGATAATAATCAAGCTGTGAGAGGAGTAGCAAGAGAGTTGGAAAAAGATGGCTTCCGCAATGTCTATGTCGCTTCGCCTTGGAGTGAACCCCTTGAAACCACCCGTATTGTCGCTCAAACTGGTCGTGTTGAAGCGGCTAAAGCTGTGGCTGAAATTTTAGGAGTGGGAGAAGTACGAGTAGAAAGCACCGGGGCTTTAGATTCGGTGGTCAGTATTCAATTAGGGAAAGATTGGTTAGAAAAACAAGAATCGGAAGAGGCTAATAGTAATATTCGGAGCCCACAATCATCGAACCAATCCCTTCATCGCTGAAAATTTCCAAAAGAATGGAATGAGGGATGCGCCCGTCTATAATGTGGGCAGCTCTTACTCCTTGAGCGAGGGAACGGATACAACATTGTACTTTTGGAATCATTCCCCCTTGGACAATTCCTTCTGCAATTAATGATCTTGCTTCTCCAATACTGAGATGGGTAATGAGAGTGGAGGGATCGCTATAATCTTTGAGTAAGCCAAGGGTATCAGTGAGTAGAATCAGTTTTTCTGCTCCTAATGAGGCGGCAATTTCCCCTGCAACCGTATCAGCGTTAATATTATAGGCTTGTCCCGTTTCATCTGAGGCGACAGTGGAAATCACTGGCACATGACCGGCATTAATTAAGGATTCTAGGAGTTGAGGGTTAATCGCACTCACTTCTCCGACAAAGCCAATTCCTTCTTCACCGCGAGGACGTGCTGAGATGAGATTCCCATCACGCCCACAAATGCCGATCGCGCTTCCCCCTGCTTGATTAATTAATGCCACTAATTCCTTATTCACTCGCCCCACTAACACCATCTCTACCACATCCATAGTGTCGGAATCGGTTACTCGCAGCCCGTTCTTAAATTGGGGTTCAATCCCTAATTTTCCCAACCAGCTATTAATTTCGGGGCCACCCCCGTGGACAATAATTGGGCGCATTCCCACACAGGATAAAAACACTACATCCCGAATTACTTGGTTTTTGAGGGCTTGATCTTTCATCGCGGCTCCCCCATATTTAATCACAATTGTCCGTCCCGCAAATTTCTGAATATAGGGGAGGGCTTCACTTAAAATGCGGACTCGCTGGGCTTCTTCTTGGTTAATATGTTCGCGATCGCTGCTCATGGATTTTTCGTTAGTTTCAGCACATCTTGGTTAGTTTACCGAATTTTGAGATTTGATGACCGAGGGAATTTTGCTAATAATTTGGAGCGCGATCGCGCTTGGAGAGTCTCCCGCATCAATATTAATCTGTAAGTCAGCTTGAGCATACCGAGACCCCCGTTGTTCCAATAACGTTTCTAGCGTTTGTCGTGGATTTTCCGTTTGTAATAAAGGGCGACTTTTATCTTGGGCGAGTCGTTTCATCAGTAGATCAATGTTGGCATTAAGCCAAACCACTAATCCCTGTTGTAAGAAACTCCAATTTTCCGGTTTGAGGATAATTCCGCCTCCAGTGGCGACCACGGTGCGCGTATAAGTGGATAACTCCTCCAATACCTTAGTTTCTAACTCCCGAAAATAAGTTTCTCCCCCTTGGGCAAAAATTTCAGTAATCGCTTGTCCCTGAATTTTAGTAATTAAATCATCGGTATCGAGAAAGCGATAAGAAAGTTCCTTCGCCACGGCTTTACCAACAGAGGTTTTTCCCACCCCCATCATGCCAATGAGATAAATATTTAATCCTTTTAATAAATTAGCGTTGTTCTGAGTCATCTTCCTCATCAGGTAAATTCCATAAAGGCGGACGAATTACGCGATAGTTTGCCTCATAAACTTGCGTTGAGGAAGGTCTATCTTCATCCTCATCCTCATTATTTCTATCATCTTCTTGCTCATCCAAGTCTTCTTCTACTTTCCGATAACGATAGGAATAGACAGAACCTTGCTGATTTGAGGTTTTCTCAGGGGTTTGGGGTCGCTCATAAATATTTCTTGGCGTTTCAGGGGGCGAGTAGAGTGTTTCATCCTCATCATCATTCCTGTTCGGGGAAGGGGGATTTTCACGACGAGGGGGCTTTTCAATATCCCATTCCTCATCAACTTCATTCCAATCTTCTCCTTGCAATGACGACTCCCAATCTTGGTCATCATTTTTATCATAGGGGGAAGCCTTGGGATTAGAAACTGTATAACTAGCTCGTTCCGACGTATTATACGAACTACTATCCTTTGATTGATAGCGATTAGGATTAGGAACTCGATAAGTGGTGTCGGGGGAATTGGGTGAATTAGGCTCATCCCAGTCATTTGATTTGCCATTAGGACGAGGATAGACCCCTAATAACAATTGCAGAATGGTACTAGCTAATATACCAGCGATCGCGCTTAAAATCAGCCACAATCCCACAGGAAAGCTGATGGTCTCTGTGCCAAAAAACACTAATGGGAGAACCGGGGAACGATTCTGAAGGAAAAAAATAACACCAGTCAGAATAATAATCCCCAAAACCACAAATATGAATTTAGTATTTTTCATAAAAAAAACGTCATCTCAATCTTTTGATAACCAGTTCTTAACCGCAATTCAACAGCAATTGACTAGCAATTTTTATCATAAGATGTCAAACTATAGGTAACATCCTTTATAATGATCGCAGTTAAAAAGATGGTTTATTCCTCAGTTCAACTGCCAAAAATTGCTCCGGTTCTTACCTTGTACCCTGAAAAAAAATCCCCATTAGAAGTTTACATCTGCGAGCCTACGCCCTTTGTACAGGACAATCTGGAGAAAATGCTACCTGATTGGACACTACCAAGAGCTTGGGTGGTGATTATTCTTCAAAAAGCAAGGTTGCCGCTATTGACTTGCTCCCATATTGTAGAACAAGAAAAACAGCGGCTGCGAGAACGGTTTATGCGCTTCGGGGTAGAAGTTACCTGTGATATTAAGGACAAAGGGGAACTTGCAGACTTAATTGATCCTCGTAATGGACAGCCCTTATTTTCTCATCCAGGAAGAGTCTGTCATGATGATGTCAAGGTAGTTTCTACCCTCCTAGGCTTTAATACCGCCCCTGGGGATTGCATGAGACTATTTCATCCTCAATGGGGAAATGCGGTTTACCCCAGTATTATTTTATCTTCGGCTGATCCTGATACGACTGCAACCTTTCTTAAAGCGGTAGCGCAACGGTTTCACTGGGAGATTGATTCAGCAATTCAAGTTTCCTAGTTTTCGCCTCTCATGTAATTGCTTCTAAAGCACCATTAACGGCATACAAATAGTCATTGGGATTAAGTAAAAGTAAAACCCCTCGCTTCCCACCAGAAACAGCAATTTGGTCAAAGGATTTTGCTATCATATCCACATAATTTTTTTATACCATTTTGAATAATTGGCGCTACACAACGATCCCCCCAACCCCCCGCGAGTTTGGCAGGGCTGTTTCATTCTCGGGGGGAAGAATGAAAGTGGGATGGGGAGAAAGTG
>JBKHER010000081.1:0-9823 GCA_046540715.1 Halothece sp. | reverse complement strand
TGCGAGCATCTTGCTCGCTATGCCAATTAATCAAACGGATTTGATATGACTATAAAATTGCCCAAAAAAATCCAAGCCTGCACTTGAATTAGACTTGGAAAAGATGGAATTTAATCGAAATTTTTACGCAAACCGACGGCGGAGAATGGGTTGAATGAGGAGTAAAATCGCCCCATCAAAGACAAATAAAGCGAGTAGGCTTACTCCAAAAGAAAGGTTTAACCACGGAGTTTCTAAGACAACACTGCTTAAAGCCCAGTCTGCATTCAAGTAAATATAGCGAATGGGTTCAATGGCATAAGTTAAGGGATTCACACTTGCCACCACTTTTAACCAGTCTGCCATAAAGTTAAGCGGTGCAAGGGCGGTACTGGCAAATAACAGAGGAAGATTGGTGACAAAAATCACAGCAATGAGTTCCACATGACCAGGAAGGGCAAAGGCTAATCCTAAACTAAGGGCAGTTACGCCAGCGACAATGAGGAAGACAATGAGCGCGATCGCGCTTAACCCTCCTAAACTAGGTAAACCTGCCCCGACTACAGCACTTAACCCGATAATCGCTGCGGTTTGCAAAAAGCTGAGGGCAATAATATAAAGCGTCGAAGCCGCCACAATGGAAAAACGGGTACTTAACGGCGCAACCAGTAAGCGATTGAGAAATCCAAACTCGCGGTCAAACATAACTGGCAATCCCGCATTTAACGCCCCAGAAAAAGCCGTAAAAACAATGACTCCCGGTGCGAGAAACTGACTATAGTTAACCCCTTCTCCCAGTAATCCGTCTGGGGCATACTGGAATAACGCCCCAAATAAAATTAACCACATTAATGGCTGCACAATTCCAGCTACTAATGTGGAAGGGCGACGCTGTAGCTGAATAAACAGTCGTTTTGTTAACGCCCCAGTTTCTTGGATAAATTCACTAACGGGATTTTCTGTTGTTGGTTCTTGGCTTTCAACAATGGAATTGGGGGATAATGGGCTAATACTTTGACTCATGATTTGTGTTCTCCTATCGTTTTAACTACCTTTCATGGCTTGTTTCTTCTCAGCTTTAAGATCGCGACTCCCTACAGCTGCCATTTCTGCATCGAGGAGAGTGCGCCCAGTTGCGGCTAAATACACATCGTCTAAACTGGGACGGGATTGGGAAATCCCAAAGGTGGGTAAATTGAGGTGCGAGAGTTTGCTTTCAATATCCGTAATGGCATTACTGTGGGGTTCTACCACTAAGTTTAAAGAATTTCCTTGTGCGGGATTGATAATCACCTCTCTAACAAAATCAAGGTGGGATAACTGTTCTTTGGCTTGTTCTGCTTCCTCGTTAGGGGTAAATTCTCGAATGCGAAGGGTAACGCGATCGCCGCCTAAACGATCTTTTAATTCCGTCGGTGTTCCACTGGCAATGACTTCTCCTTGATCAATAATAGCAACGCGATCGGCCAAGGCATCCACTTCTTCGAGATAATGACTGGTAATTAAAACCGTTGTACCAGCTTCTCGTAACTTTCTTAAGAAATCCCAGACCACAAAGCGACTTTCAATGTCTAATCCCACCGTAGGTTCATCTAACACCAAAACATCTGGCTGATGGAGTAACCCGATCGCGAGATCAAGGCGTTTTTTCAATCCTCCCGAATATTTACCCGTTTTTTGATCGGCATAATCTTCTAATCCTAATAGGCTCAAAAGTTGGGAAATCCGTTGTTGGGCAATGGATTTCGGGATATGATAGAGACTTGCCTGTAGTTGTAATAACTCGCGTCCCGTGAGAACTTTATCTAACGCCACCTCTTGCGCCACATAGCCTAACTTTCGTCGAGCCATTTTCGGCTGTTCAATACTAGAGATGCCTCCAACTTCTACCCGCCCTGCATCAGGTTTCGTTAAAGTGCATAAACAGCGAATCGTGGTAGTTTTCCCAGCTGCATTGGGGCCAAGTAAACCAAAAATTTCCCCCGCTTTCACGGTAAAGGTAACGTCTTTCACTGCTGTTACGTCACCATAGGATTTTTTAAGATGTTCGATGAAAACAGCAGATGTCATAAAACTTCCTACCTAAAATCTATACAAATATTAAGCATCTGCTCTTATCTTAATGCACGACCCTCTGTCTCGACATTTGTTCTTTGTAAACCAGTGACCAGTGACCGATGAACAAATAACGAATAACAAACCAATATTAATGGTCTTCAGAAGATTCGGTTTCGGCGATTTCCTGTTCAATCTCTTCCAGATTTCGGTTGGGATCCCTTTCGGAGATCGCCCGTGTACACACCCAATTACTCGGGAGTGCGGAGGGCCACCCCATGCGAATCGCCTCAGGGCAAATGGTCATAATGGTTAACTGACAGTCAATTAGTTGTAATCCCTCTTTTTCCGCTTGTTTCAGGCTTTGCTTCAAAATGGAATCGTTATTAAATTCAATGGTGCGATTACATTGAATGCAGACAATATGATGGTGATGGTGGGGATGCGGGCGATTTAATTCATAGTGTTTATGTCCTTCTGCAAGTTCTAATTCCCGCAGGATTCCCATTCGCGTCATTAATTTGACACTGCGGTAGATGGTGGAGAGACTGATTTCTTCCCCGCGCTTTTGCAAGAGATGAAATAACTCTTCGGCGCTAAGATGATGGCCTCGCGGGAGGTTTTGAAAGACGTGGAGAATTGTCTCTCGTTGGGGAGTGAGTCGCCATCCCCGAGAGTTGAGTTCAGCTTTCAGGGAGGAGGAGCTATAGGGTTGCCTAACCATAATTTTATTTGCAATAAATGCTATATATTGACAATGTTACTCTATTAATGAATTGATTTGCAACAATTTTTCCTTATTGATTAACAAATGTAACAATTCTTAGCCGCCAATTTGAGACATGGTACGAGTATAAGTGCCTGTTGTTGTCCCATTTTCCCGTTGTTTGAAGTTAATCTCAGGTTTAATCGCAAGCAGATCATTGACTTGATCTCGCAGCTGGGGAAAATTTGGGGTTTGACGCAGTTGCGATTTGAGGTCAAGTTGTTCCTGTTCGTTGAGTAAACAGGGGCGTAACCACCCGTCTGCTGAGAGTCGCATGCGATTACAGTGGTCACAGAAGCATTCCGACATCTGAGAAATAAAGCCTAAAGTCCCCTTCGCGCCTGGAATTTGAAACACATCTGCCGGCCCATTGCCCGCGACGGTTCCGCTTTCTAATCCCCACCGTTGACGGATCTCTTGTCGGATTTCTTCGGAGGGAATCCAAGCGCGATCGCGCTCTAACTCCCAATTACCAATAGGCATAAATTCAATGAATCGCACGTGCCAATTTTGCTCAAATGTGAGTGCTGCTAAGTCTAAAATTTCAGCATCATTGACTCCCGGAATCACCACGACATTTAGTTTTAGCGGATCAAATCCCACCTGATGAGCGGCTAAAATGCCATTCCACGTTTGTTCCCAGCGACTGCGCCCCTGATTCCCAATAATGCTATCAAACTGCTCGGGGTTGAGAGAATCTAAACTAATATTAATCCGTCTTAATCCCGCCTCATAAAGGGGTTGAGCGAACTTTTCTAGGAGAAAGGCATTGGTACTAATGGCCAAATCTTCCGTTTCGGGTAAGGCAGCAATTTCCTCAACAATCTCGACAAGATCAGGGCGTAATAAGGGTTCACCCCCAGTTAGACGGAATTTATTAAACCCAAGGGGAATAAAGACTTCTTTTAAAAGGGTAATTATCTCATCTTTGGTTAGGAGATTCTCTTTGAGAAGATCATTTAATTCTTCCCCACTCGGCATACAATACTGACAGCGAAAATTACAGCGATCAATTAAACTAATGCGAAGGTAATCAATAACAGGCATAGATAATTTTCAATTTTTATTCATGCATTCATTTTTTTCCCCCTATTATAAATCAGTTGTAAATTTTTACCTTGGATCCCCCTTTTATAGTCATTCCAATTAGTTTCCGTCGTGCGACCATTTCGGTTGCTAGTAGAAAGCAAGATGCTCTCACTACTTTTCACTTGGAAGGCGATAAAAATGCTACTTTATTGTTCAGACGAGGTAACTTCTTCTTGTTGATCAGCGCTGACGGGTTGGTTAGTCGTGGGTTCTGGGTAACGGGGGCCAAATACCAATTCCCCTAAGGTTTTAATAATGATGTATAGGATGGGAACGATAAATAAACTTAAGAAGGTAGCAACAAACATTCCTCCAAAAACTGCCGTTCCTAAGGATTGACGACTGGCAGCCCCAGCCCCAGTAGCAATGACAAGGGGAAAGATACTGCTTAAAGTTGAGATAGCTGTCATAAGAATGGGACGCATCCGTTTTTGAGCCGCATCAATGGCTGCGTTTGTAATTTTGACTCCTTCTTCTCGTAACTGGTTAGCAAACTCCACAATTAAAATGGAGTTTTTACTGGCTAACCCAATGAGCATCACTAACCCCACTTGAGTATAAACATCATTGTCTAAGCCCCGTAACGATTGTGCAGTTAACGCCCCTAAGACGGCGAGGGGGACTGACAGCATAATAATCATGGGGTCAATATAGCTTTCGTATTGGGCAGCGAGTACAAGGAAAACAAAGACTAAGCCTAAAGCAAAAATCAGTGGTGCTTGTCCAGCAGATTCAATTTCTTCCAGGGAAATGCCTGACCATTCATATCCTAAACTCGGGGGAAGAGCTTCTTCTGCTACCGCTTCCATAGCAGCGATAGCTTGTCCTGAACTGGCATTGGGAGCCGCTTCTCCGTTAATTTCGATGGAACGAAAAGTGTTGTAATGGTTAATGGTTTGCGCCCCTGTCGTAGAGTTAACCTCAACTAAATTACCGAGGGGGATCATTTCGTCATTATTGGAGCGCACATAAATCTGATTAATTTGGTCGGGGTTATTACGAAATTCCCCATCCGCTTGCACATAAACGCGATAGTTACGGCGATTGACGGTAAAGTCATTGACATAGCGAGAACCGAAATAGGTTTGTAGGGTGTTGAAGAGTTCTTCAATATCTACTTGTAGGGCTTTAGCGCGATCGCGATCGACATCTAGTTCTAAAATATTGCTATTTGCTGAAAACTGACTAAATGCCCCAGTAATAGCAGGATGCTCATTCGCTGCTCCCACTAACTGTTGCATATTGGCAAAAAACTCGCCAATTTCAAAGTTTCCGCGACGATCTTGCAACTGAAACTCAAACCCTCCAAACGTACCTAGCCCGCGAATCGACGGCGGATTAACCGGCATCACTGTTGCTTCGGGCATCGACATCACTTGACCACGCACCCGATTAATAATCGCTTCTACCGATTGTGAAGGATTAGGGCGTTCTGACCAAGGAATTAAGGGGGTAAAAATCGCGCCACTATTGGCTGTTCCCCCACCGCCTAAGCTAAAGCCTCCTACCGCAAAGGTGGCTCGCACTTCCGGGATATCGAGATAAATGTCTTCAATTTGTTCCATGACATCACTGGTATATTCTAAAGAAACCCCATCTGGCCCTTGAATAATGGTGATGAAATAGCCTTGATCTTCATCGGGTAAAAAGGATTGTGGAACTTGATTATAAACCCAAGCCGTGAGAACCAATAGGACAACAAATCCCGCTAAAATAATCGTTTTAATACGGGTTAAGAAAACAATAATCTCCCGATAGCGTCGTTCTAACCAGCGTAAAAAGTTATTAAACCAACCAAAAGCCCAAGCTAAGATGCCACGACTTGGCATTTTTTGTCGCAAGAGTAACCCCGAGAGTGTCGGAGTAATAGTCAGGGCATTAAAGGTAGAAACGGCAATGGCAAAGGCAATGGTAAGAGCAAACTGGCGATATAACGCCCCAGTTGTCCCTGGGAAAAATGCGACGGGAACAAACACGGCCATTAAAACCAGTGAGGTAGCAATCACTGCCCCACTCAACTCTCGCATGGCGACAATTGCGGCTTGCCTGGGTCTTAGTCCCTCATCCTGAATTTTACGGCTGATATCTTCAACCACAATAATGGCATCATCCACGACCATCCCCGTGGCAAGAGTCAGCCCAAATAGGGTTAAGCTATTGATAGAAAAATTAAAGAGATTGACAAAGGCAAACGTACCAATTAGAGATAACGGAACGGTAATAGCGGGAATAACAGTCGTCCGCCAATCTTGGAGAAAGATAAAAATCACTAATACCACTAACAACACTGCTTGTAACAGGGTTTGCACCACACTGAGAATCGACTGTTGCACAAAGTCAGTGGTATCAAAGCCAATATCATAGCTCATGCCTGGGGGGAACTCTTGAGAAAGTGACTCCATTTCTGCTTTTACCCCATTGGCTACTTCTAAGGCATTACTACCAGGAATTTGATTAATCCCTAAGCCGACTGCAGTATTCCCGCGAAATCGAATAAAAGAACTATAGTCTTGTGCGCCTAATTCTACTCGTCCTAAATCTTTAATTTTAGTTAGAGTGCCATCTTCTCCTGTCGCCACGACGACCTCTTCAAACTCAGAAACCGTTTCCAAGCGGGTATCAGCACGAACACTAAATTGAAATCGCTGCTCATCTGGGACGGGGGGTTGTCCCACTTGTCCAACTCCCACTTGAATGTTTTGTTCTTGGAGAGCTTGCACCACATCTTGGGCAACTAAATTACGACTGGCTAACCGATTGGGATCCAGCCAAACTCGCATTGCATACTGCCGTTCCCCAAAAATCTGGACATTACCGACCCCAGGGACTCGCTCCAAGGCATCCACAATAAATAAATCAGCATAGTTACTCAAAAAGAGTTCATCATAGTCTCCATTTTCTGAAAACAAGCCGAATCCCATTAATAAAGTCCCGGACTCTTTGCTCACTTGGATGCCATTATTGAGCACGGTTTGAGGCAAAAAAGGTTCGGCTTGGGAAACTCGGTTTTGGACATCAACGGCAGCAATGTCTTGATCGCGCTCTGCGTCGAAGGTGACCGTAATGGAACTTACCCCATTATTAGTGCTATTGGAGGTCATGTAGCGCATCCCATCAACGCCGCTAATTTCTCGTTCCAGAACTGTGGTAACCGTTTCTTCGACAGTTTGAGCGTCAGCCCCTGTATAGTTGGCCGTGACATTGACTTCTTTCGGGCTAATATCAGGGTACTGCGCGATGGGCAAAATCGGAATACTAACTGCCCCGATAATTAAGATGATTAGGGAAGCGACAGTGCTAAAGACGGGGCGTTTAATAAAATAATTAACAAACATGGGTGATTATTGATTCTTAGCCTTGTTGAGGTGGTTCTTCCATTTCTTCCATTTCTGATTCAGGAACAATTCGGCTCCCATCTTGAAGTTGCATAATGCCAGAGGTAACAATGGTTTCTCCTGCTTCTACCCCAGAAAGCACTTGATAATCATTTCCTTGCATGCTTCCTAGTTCCACTCTTTTTTGTTTGGCGACCATTTCCCCTTCTTCCTCTTCGGCGACAAAAACAAAGGTTTGTCCGCCTAAGCGGGAAATAGCGGTGCTAGGAATGAGGGTCCCCGTGCGCTCTTCCCAGATGACTCTTGCTCTAACAAATTGATCATCTTTTAAGCGTCCTTCCGAGTTAGAAAAAGTCGCCTTAACAAGAACCGATTGGGCGTTTAAATCCACTTGCGGGGAAATAAAGCTAATCTGTCCGGTGGCTAAAGGATCTTCTCCTTGGGGATTTTCTAGTTCGACGGTTAAGCCCTGTTGGAGTCTATCAGCTTGTCCGGTGGGAATCCGAAGATTAAGCTCTAGCATATTATTTTGACTAATGCTGGCTATTGAATCCCCGGCCTGGAGAAAGTCGCCTACTTTCACTTCTACATCTCCAATTGACCCACTAATGGGAGCAACTACTCGGGTGTCTTCTAAGTCTTCTCGGACAACTTC
The DNA here is from genome assembly GCA_046540715.1 of Halothece sp. GTDB lineage: Bacteria > Cyanobacteriota > Cyanobacteriia > Cyanobacteriales > Rubidibacteraceae > Halothece. The sequence continues at coordinate 1,944 of JBKHER010000081.1, read as the reverse complement.
TACTTGTGATTCGGCACGACGCAGAGCCGATCGCGCTTCTTCTAGTTGAGATTCGGCGGATTCAACTTGTTTTTCTCTGGCTTCTAGTTGAGAAAGGGCGGCTTCGCGATCGCGCCGCACTCGATCTAATTCCTGTTGCGATTGCGCTCCTTCTTCTACTAAAAACTCGGTACGTCGATATTCTTCGTTTTGCAATTCGACTTCTGATTCGGCATTCCGCACGTCTGCTCGGCGCGATTCTAGTTCTGATTGAGCCGTACGGACAGCTGATTGAGCGGATTCTACATCCGATTGGGCGCTATTAAGCTCGGCTTGACTTCTTTCTGGGCTTAATTGCAAAATTGGAGTCCCCGCTTCCACTTCATCCCCTGATTCGACTAATACTTCTTGAATTCGACCTTGGGCTTCTGGGCGGACTAAGACTCGATCTTTGGCTTCTAATCCTCCCACAAATTGGGAACTATCAGTTAAGGTTTCCGTTTCTAATTCTTGAAGGGTGACGGGAGTGGGTTGAGAACCAGGCTGCTGCCCTTGTTGCGCCGATGCTGGTGGCTCAGAACGGCTGAGTAAGAATTGACGACCAACCCAAACACCGCCCCCTAAAACCGCAAGAATTCCCAGCGCGATCGCGCCTTTACGCCAAGCTCCTACTTTCTTTTCTGTCTTTTCTGGGGGATCTGTGGTCTCTTGTAATGAGATATCCGTTGGCTGCGTTTCTGAGCTAGTAGTTTTGTGATCTTGGTTTTGCTCTGGCGGCGAAGAATGAGACATAATAAGCTGTTGAAAGTGATGATGCTATTGTTGCTTTTCTGTAGAGGCTTTGGCTTCTTTCTGAAGATAGAAGGAAGTTATCATAGTTTTTATGATTGTTAAATTAAATAAAAAATCAAATTAATTACCTGCTCTTTAGTATAACAGACTGATATATTTATGTTGGAACTAGCAACCCTCGGATTGCTACAAAAAGAACCTTTGCACGGTTACAAACTGAAACACCTATTAGAACAGTTTATTAGTGGCTGTATTAGCGTCAATTACGGGGCGATTTACCCTTTGCTAAAACGGTTAGAAGAAAAAGATTATTTAACCCTCTCTGTCAGTGAAGGGGAAGCTGGAGGGAATAAGAAGATTTACGCCCTTACCGAAAAGGGAAAAGCGCGTTTTCAAGAGAAAATGGTGGAATCTCCCCAAGAAAGCTGGGTCAATGCGCGATCGCGCTTTATGATTAAATTCGTCTTTTTTAGCCATGTCTCCCAAGAACAGCGGATACAGCTTATTGAGAAGCGTTTAGCTGTTTGTCAAACTCGCTTAGAAGAACAGAAATGCAAGAAGCCACAGCCAGATGATTATTACCTAGCAACCGCTTGTAATCGCTACTTAGCGGTTATTGAAGACGAAATCAACTGGCTAACTCAGCAACTGAAAAAAGAACAGTGAGTGTTTACTACTGCAATAACTTTTCTCCAATAAAGGGAGTAGCAACCACTAGCACTTTTACCAGTAAGGGAGCAAACCACAGCCCCGACAAGATGAACATAATAGCGATAAAACCTGCTGCAATCTTTAACATTTCTTCTTTCGTGTTGAAGTAAAAGTAAACAGCAATGAGTGCGGCGATGAAAGCAATGATTAAGGGTATCATTTTGAGTTTAAGGTTCTTTTCTCCTTTTTTCTAGAAACAATACTCCAACGTAGTTAGATTCTAGTTTTAGATAATAACGTCAAACTTTTGTTATCCATGTTACAAAATATAACATTACAGAGGGGGTGTCAATAACTCTTAAGGAGGAAAAAAAAATCTACTGATTATTGTCACTATTCAAACTTTGTGCTTATAATGGTAAGAGCGCGACGCGGGATAGAGCAGTCTGGTAGCTCGTCGGGCTCATAACCCGAAGGTCGGTGGTTCAAATCCGCCTCCCGCTATTTCTCTTTTTACAGTAA
>JBKHER010000080.1:0-9828 GCA_046540715.1 Halothece sp. | reverse complement strand
AAGTTTCGCCGCAAGTTTCGGTGATTGTGCCAATTTATAATGAAGTGGAGAGTTTAGAGGCATTAGTCAGCGCGATCGCGCAAACCCTCCTTCCTACTACCTATTCCTATGAAATCATTTGTGTGGATGATGGCTCTAAAGATGGTTCGGTTTCTCTACTTAAACAATTAGCCGCAACTCGCAATGATTTATGTGCGGTGATTCTCCGTCGCAATTATGGACAAACCGCAGCTATGGCAGCAGGGTTTAATTATGCTAAGGGAGAGTTTATTATTTCCCTAGATGCCGATCTGCAAAATGATCCCAGTGATATTCCTAACCTGATTGCAAAACTAGAAGAAGGATATGATTTAGTCAGTGGCTGGCGTAAACAGCGTCAAGATGCAGCGTTAACTCGTTTACTCCCGTCTAAAATTGCCAACTGGATCATTGGGCGAGTGACAAATGTTCGTATCCATGACTACGGCTGTTCCTTAAAAGGATACCGCGCTGAACTCTTAGCCGATATGAATTTATATGGAGAATTGCATCGCTTTCTTCCTGCACTCGCCTTTATGGAAGGGGCAAAAATTGCCGAAATTCCTGTTAAGCATCATCCCCGACGCTATGGGAATAGTAAATATGGGTTAGGGCGAACTTTACGGGTGTTAATGGACTTATTAACCATTTGGTTTATGCAGAAATTTCTCACTCGCCCCATGCACGTTTTTGGTTCTTTAGGTTTGATTTCTATGGGGTTAGGGGTTTTAATAGGAAGTTATTTAACCGTTTTGAAATTTGGCTTTGGTCAAAATATCGGCGATCGCCCCTTATTAATTTTAGTGGTTGTTTTACTCTTAGCGGGTGTGCAATTATTTTCTTTTGGGCTATTAGGAGAACTCCTCATTCGCACTTATCATGAGTCGCAAGGAAGACCAATTTATCGAGTTCGGGAGATTGTTTCTGTGAAGCGCGATCGGTCATAAAATTATTGATCTTCGATCTCAAGCGCTGAACGAATCATTAAATTCCAGTTCGGGGGGGCTTGGTAACGTTGCCAATAGCTTTCATTTAAATCTAATTCCTGTAAAGTTTCTGTATCCACTAATAAAGAATTGCCTGGGGGTCGTTCCATATAAGATTGTAATTCTTCTGTGCTTGCTGGAATCACTCGCCTTTGGGCGTAAAAATTTAAACTAGGACGTTCATAAGGGTAAGAGGTATAAATCCGCGCGTCATCAGGAACATAATCTTGGATCAACATGGCTACAGGTTGCACAGGATAGGCTTCATTTAATTCCCAAATCCAATGAGGAGAACTGACCAAAAAGAGCAAAGCTAAATACATTCCCCAAACCAGCATACTGATAAATTGGGAATCTCGTCGCAAAATTAAAGAACCACTAATTCCTGTGGTTAATCCCACAGTTAAACAAATTAAGACTAACTCTTTGCTGGTTTCTTCTCCCACCGCATAATAAATACTGCCACCGACCCCCACTAATCCCAAAATTAGTAACAAAACGCCCCAATGACGGGGATAATAATACTCTCTGGGAAAACGTAAAACCTCATTAAGAATGCCCCCAGTTGCCAAAGCTAAGAAAGGATAAAGGGGCAAAATATACCAAGGTAATTTGGTGGTCATCACAGAAATCACCAGAAAGTAAACCCCACTTCCTACTAAAGGGAGTTTCGCCCAACCCCACAGTTTTTCCTCCCAAGCTAAACGCAAACCAGAGATTGCAAAAATTAACCAGGGTAAGGAGTGAAGTAAGGGTAAAAGATAATACCAAGGGGGACCACTATTATTATCCACTGATGTCCAAATTCGTTCGAGAGATTGAGAAAAGAGGGCTGTTTCTACAAATTGATCTTGGTAGTGATACCACTGGATGCCATACCAAGCAATTCCAGGTAAACAGCCGATGAGAAGACCTCCCCAAAAATAGAAACTGCGGAATAAACGGGGGGTATCCCAAGCCAGAAACCCTAAGACAATTCCTGCCAGTAAAATTGCCATCATCCCCTTTGTCAGCGCAATGAGGCTTAAACTTAATCCAATCCCTAAACACCAGCGTAAATCACGGCGCGATCGCAGCACTGACCACAATAACAACACCTGAAAACAAATGATTGCCCCTTCTAACATGGCTAGCCGTCCATGACGCACGAGAGGCAAGGTGGTTAAATAAACTAAGCTCGATAATAACGCGGGTTGTCGAATGGTAAATAGTTCTCTCCCTACGCCATAAAATAAAGGAACAGAGATCGTCATGAAAAGCGCACTAGGGAGACGGGCTGCGGTTTCATTAACCCCAAAAAGCCCATAAAAAAGAGCAATTAGATCGTGAACTAACGGTGGTTTGTTGAGATAAGCCTCTTCCCAGAGTGTGGGAAATAACCAGCGATCGCTGTTTTCAGGGGCTTTAAAAATCTCTCGTGCTACCTGCGCCACTGTTCCTTCATCCCAATCTCGAAGCGGTAAACTGCCTAAATTAATCGTAAATAATAATAACCCTGCCAATAACAGGGCAATTACAATTAGTCTTTCTCTCCAGACATTAGGGTCACGAAGGCGGTTGGTTGAGCCATCCCCTGCAAACGTTTGACGATCCATAACCTATCATAAACACGATTATTTCTACAATAACCCAGTCAGAAAGACTTTAGTTATCTTAAACCGCGAGAAGACTCCCATCATAATCTCTGATTTGATGGGTAGATGGGGCGTATAAACGTCTGGGGTTTCCCCAGACACTACTCCCCTCATGAATCGCGGTCAACCATGTTAAAATTAAACCATTAGGCTAAAAGAGGCGCGATAAACCTCTATAAAAACGTTAGCACTCTAACGAGTGTACCAGTAAAAGCAAAAAAAACTAACTTAAAACTGTAGGTTGGGGCGCAACCAAACAGGATAAAACTACGCTTGCGGAGATTGCCCCACTGGGGCGGAAGCAACTAGTTTGTGGATGCTTTAAGGGCGGTCGTCTGCTGAACCTAGTTCAGTAGTTAGAAGCAAGAATCTCCCGTTATAATCTTTGATTTAACGGGAGAGCGTCAACTCCTATTCCTTTCAGAGAAACACAGAACTTGATATGCTGAGAAAATAAATTGATTCATACAACATTTCATGGTCATGCTAAGGAAACGCTCTATACTATCGTTACTTCTTGCTTTAGTCGCAACGGTACTGATTAGCTGTGGCGGGGCAAATGAAAATACTCCTCCTCCCACTTATAGCAATGAACAAATTGAGCAGATTCAACGGGCTTTAACCCCTGTTAAACAAGCGCGAAAACGCTTGAGAGAGTTAGAACCTTTATTAAACCAACAACAATGGTCTGATGCCAGTAGTTTATTGCATGGCCCTCTCGGTGGACTGCGTCGGGAAATGAGTTACGTCACTCGCAATTTGTTACCAAAAGACCAAGAAAAGGCTAAGGATTACGCCAAAGCCCTCTTCCAAGATTTAGAAAAAGTTGATGCAGCCCTAGAGAGGGAAGTCGCTTCTCGTGCGCTACAAAATTACGATCGCGCTCTCAATGATTTTGATAATTATCTCAGTTTAATCCCAGACCAGCAAGCTAGTGAAAACAGATCATTAGACAAATGAAACTTTAACAGGAGCTAGATTAAGCGGTGTTGAGATCGAACCACTAATTGATCCAGAGAACTCTGCATTGCTTCATATACCTGCTGATAACAAGCATCAACATAAGCGCGATCGCGCGCGGCTTCTCGACCAGAACGTTTGAAATGAATTGGATCACAAACTTTGGTATAAATTTTAGTCGGTAAAGGAATATTAGGAGCAAACCCCATAGCAATTCCCCAAGGTAAGCCTAGATAAATTGGGAAAACTCGTGTTATGGGGGTGCTAGCATCAACCAGATCAAGCTGGCGTAAAAAATTCATTAACTCTTTGCAATCAGTTAAAACCACTAACGTTTCATGGGCTCCGACGGAAACAATGGGAATAATCGGAACATTTTCCCTCAGAGCGAGTTTAATAAACCCCTTACGTCCTGCTAACTCAATTTGATTTCGCTTACTGTAGGGACGAAACACATCATCGACCCCTCCTGGGTAAACGAGAACAGGTGCTTCTCGCTTGAAAGCAGCGGTTGCCATCGCAACAGTAGCAGGAACCGCACCGACCCTCGCCACAGAAGTTAGCATTCTAGCAGAGTTAAAGGCTTCTCTTTGCATTAGACCATAAGCTGGTCGCCCCGTACCAAAACGACGCACCCAATCAAAGAGAAACATAGAAAGATCTGGAGCTGCTAACCCGCCATTATGGGAACCTACCACTAAAAAACTGCCTTTTTGAGGAAGATGATGCCACCCTTCGGTTTCAACCCGAAAATACCAGTCATAGAGGAATTGCCAAACTGGTAAAAAAGATTGTAAGGCTCGTGGATCGCGCTGATCTAAAACTTCATCGGGTGAATACCCAAAAAAATCCATGTGCTTTAATTTTCAATTATCCATAACTCTTCCTATGTTAAGAATTATAACGACTTTAATGCTCAAATGGTAATGAATTAATATCTTAACTAGACACTTAATTAGACCGTTGGTCAGAAAGCCCTGGGTTTGAAACCGAGGGATGTCCCCCATGACCAGTCATCTTAAATCCGTGTTAAATAGCAGTATTATGAACTTTCCCATTCCCCCTCGCACTCGCGCCCAAGAATCCCGTGCAGCGATCGAGCATATTTACATTATCATGCGCCATTTATTTATCCGTGGCTACTACAAACCTAACGGCGCTTCTGGTGCTGCCCTCAAAGAGGCGTTTTTAGCTCTGCAACCCGAAATTTACGGCTCAATGGCGGATCCAGAAAAAGTGGAACTCAACGGCTTAGTCTATGTCATGGATCGCTTACCCCGTGGCATTGAACAGTGTCGCTTTGTTAAATTAGTCGCGGCAGAAGGCTATGGAGATTCGGGGTTTGAGAAAATTATTCCCGCCAAACGTCGTCGCAACTGTTATCGCATTGATCATGAAACCATGCTGGTGGAAGTGACTCGGGGGCGTAGTGAGATTTACGATATTCTGACTCACTTAACCTTTATGTATGTCGAAGCCAATAAAATTGGGGAACACGCTTTAGAGGAAAATCAACCCACTCAAGAATGGCTAAAACTGGAAGCAATTGTCACTGAACAGATGAATAACGATCGCGCTCCCTCCTCGCAAGTAGAAGCGCAAGAGGTGAAAGAACGGGCGTTTTCCTATGCCAGTACCTTATTAGGGCGCACCTATGCAGAAACGGTAGAAGCCTATGAACGGTTTCAAGCCGCAGGCCCCACTAACAATGGCTTCTTTCAAATTATTTACGGATTGGGACGGTTGGCAATGCAAGAAACCCAAAACCGCGGTGTAGGTGGTCAAACTGAGCGCAAAGTGGATCGTCAAATTTCCTTTAGTCCAGCACTGCGAGAGCGCATTGGACATCATATTCATGGAGAACAATGGGCAAGGGATGTCAAAACCTTCTTGCTCAAGAATAACTTGTGGGAGCGTCCCTTACATATTATTAGTGCTAATTTACACAGTATTCTCAATAGTTTGTTTGCTTTTCCCGTCTTAAAACCGAAAATGGGAGCTTGTACCATTGAGGAAATGGCCCGGGAGTTAAATTTACCTGAAAATGAAGAATGGAAACAGCAGATTTGGGCGTTTGGCGAAAAGCATGGTATGTCATATCTCCCAGATGCGGCGGGAACGAATATTCCCGTGCAACTATTTGATACTACCTTGCTTCCAGTGGACTCACTCACTCCAGAACTGCAAATTGATCGCGAATTTCTAGAACAAGAAAAACCGATCATTCTGGTAATGGATTATGCCTTTGGGGAACAAGCCTTTGAAATTTTTGATGAATTGCTAAAACCCTACAAAACTGACACAGAAAGGAAAAAACTGAATGTCCGTTCCATTTCTGTTATGGGAAAAGCAGGGACTTTGATGGGTGAGAAAGGAGATTTAATGATTCCCACGGCTCACCTGTTTGAAGGAACAGCCGATAACTATCCTTTTGAAAATGCCATTCAACCCGAAGATTTTGCGGATACAGGGCTTCCTGTTTACAAAGGGGCGATGATTACTGTGTTGGGAACCTCTTTGCAAAATGCTGAGATTCTCAGATACTTTAAAGAATCCTCTTGGAACGCGATCGGGTTAGAAATGGAAGGGGCGCATATACAAAAGGCAATCCAATCGGCCGCTAAAATTCGTCGTAGCATTGATGAAAATGTTACGTTACGTTATGCCTATTATGCCTCTGATAATCCTTTACTTTCAGGAAGTACCTTGGCTTCAGGCAGCTTAGGACAACTGGGAATCAAACCCACTTATACCATTACTTTACAATTTTTGAATCAAATCTTGAGTGATTCCTAACCCTGATTCGCTCGCCCAATGACATTAAGGTTGAATATAACGAGCTGCGCGTTGCAGACGGTAAGCTACGCGCTTGTTTCCGTTTTCTTCAAATATTTGGGAGGCTTTTTCTAAATCTTTGATCGCTGCTTTATAATTTTCTAATTCTGCGTAAGCAAAACCACGGCTTCCTATCGCAGGTGCAAAGTTAGGTTGACGCTTAATTGCTTCGGTAAAATCATCGATCGCGCGATCGTAATCTTCAAAACGGGTTTGTACAAGACCACGATTATAATAAGCCTCGTAGTTATCATCATTAAGTTTGAGGGATTGGTTATAATCCTCTAGAGCCTGTTCATAATTTTCTAACCGAGAGTGCGCTACCCCTCGATATCCGAGTGCTTTAGCATTGGCTTGTTCAATGGCAAGGGCTTGATTGAATTCTTCAATGGCAACTTCATACTCCCCATTAGCAATTTTTTGATTTCCTTTCTTAATCAAAGCCTTAACTTGTTCTTGTTTTTCTGGGGAAAGGGCTTCTACTTTGTCTTCTTGGGAAGACTGAGAGGCAGAAGAGGAGGCGTTTATGTTAGTGTTACAGCCAGCAAGGGTAACGGCAACTAGACAAGTGAGTAGAAGAGGAAAACGAATGATAGAAAACATGGCTAATTTATCTATAGAGGCAATTGACTTGGTTTTAATTATGAGCAACTTTGATTAAAATGAGCTTAAAAAGTCTCCACTGCAATAGCCTTGCATAATTTGGAAATGAGGCAAATCCTTCTTTGTTGAGCAACAATGATTAAGATAGATATAGAAGCGTAACTGACTTGCATTACCTTGATAGAAACAGAAACTCTGGAACTGTTAGAATGGCAACGTTTAGGTGAACATCTTGCTACCTTTACTAGCACCAAATTGGGCGCACGGGCAGCCCGAAATCTTCCCATTCCGCGCGATCGCGAAACTAGCTTGACTCTTCTGACAGAGACGAAAGAAGTCTATCAACTAGAACAAGATTTAACAACAGGCTGGAAGTTTGAGGGAATTTATGATTTTGGTTCAGCGTTAGAACGTGCTGAATATAAGGGGATTTTGCCAGGAGAAACCCTCGTTCAAATTGCGAGTACCCTAATGGCAATGCGACGACTACGACGGGTGATTGATGACTTAGAAGAATCTCCCCGTCTCAAGGAATTAATTTCCCAAGTGAGAACTTACCCCGAGTTGGAACAAGAAATTAATCGTTGTGTGGATGAGAAAGGAAAAGTTACCGAACGCGCTAGCCCGAAATTAGGGGAAATACGAGCAAAAATTAAACAGTGGCGCGATCGCGCTTACCAGAAGCTGCAAAACATTATCCAACGCCAAGGGGGGGCAGTTCAAGAACCTGTGATCACTCAGCGCAATGAGCGGTTTGTGATTCCCGTGAAAGCGGGACAAAAAGAAGCAATTCCAGGTATTGTCCATGATAGTTCTAGTAGTGGGGCAACCCTTTATATTGAACCCCATTCCGTGGTGGAATTAGGCAATCAACAACGCCAGTATATCCGACAAGAACAACGAGAAGAAGAACGGATTTTACAAGCCTTAACCGAACAGGTGGGGGAAATTAAAGATGATTTAGAACTTCTCTTAGCCATCGCTACTAAATTGGATTTAGCCACAGCAAGGGCGCGTTATAGTCTTTGGTTAGAAGCTAACCCTCCGCGCTTTGTGGAAGCCAGCAGTGAAGAGAGAATTACCCTCCGCCGTTTACGCCATCCCCTTTTAGTGTGGCAACAACACCACGAACAAGGAACGCCAGTGGTTCCCATTGATGTGCAAATTACTCCCGAAACCCGTGTAGTAGCAATTACGGGGCCAAATACAGGGGGAAAAACCGTCACTCTCAAAACCGTCGGATTAGCTGCTTTAATGGCAAAAGTGGGGTTATTTATTCCCGCAAAAGAACCAGTGGAAATTCCTTGGTTTGAGCAAGTTTTAGCTGATATTGGGGATGAACAGTCCCTTGAACAAAGTCTTTCTACCTTTTCTGGGCATATTCGGCGTATTACTCGCATTATTAGTGCCATTAATGCTCAAAATGAGGAAGAAATTAAACCCTCTTTAGTTTTATTAGATGAAGTGGGGGCTGGCACTGATCCTGCCGAAGGAAGCGCGATCGCGATCGCGTTATTAAAGTATCTTGCCACAAAAGTCCGCCTCACGATTGCCACCACCCATTATGGAGAATTAAAAGCCCTGAAATATCAAGATGAACGCTTTGAAAATGCTTCTGTGGAATTTAATGAAGAAACCCTCTCCCCCACTTACCGCCTGTTATGGGGAATCCCTGGACGTTCTAACGCCATAACCGTGGCAAGTCGTCTGGGGTTAGACTCAGAGATTCTGGAAATGGCAAAAGAGCGCATGGCTGGCGGTTCCGAAGATGTTAATCAAGTAATTGCTGGATTAGAACAACAACGAAGGGAACAAGAGGAAAAAGCAAAAGAAGCCCGTCAACTGGTCGAACAAGCCGAGAAGTTCTATCAAGAGGTATCTAATCGCGCTCAAGTTTTAGAAGCCAGAGAAGGAAACTTAAAGCGTTCTCAAGAAGAAGCAGTGAACCAAGCTGTCAAAGAGGCAAAACAAGAAATTGCCCAAGTTATTAAAGAATTACAACAGGGAGAAAAAACGGGACAAGCCGCCCAAAAAGCCACAGCAACGGTTAACGAAATTGCTTCCCGTCACCTTCCCAAAACCGAACCGCCAAAACCAAAACCCAACTATCAGCCACAAGTCGGGGAACAAGTCAGGCTACCCAAATTTGATCAAACAGGAGAAGTCTTAACCGCACCCAATACGGAAGGAAAACTGACGATTCGGTTGGGAATGATGAAAATGACTGTTTCACTGGCTGATATTGAATCCTTAGACGGGAAAAAGCCCGAACTACCGCAAAAACAACAAAAAGCGACGACTCACAAGACAACTAATGAAGCCCCCACGGTTCGCACTCAAAGCAATACTCTCGATGTTCGCGGTTATCGGATTTCGCCAGCAGAAAGTCAATTAGAAAATGCCATTCGGTCTCAAAATAGTGGGGCTTTATGGATTATTCATGGCAAAGGAACGGGAAAACTGCGTCAGGGAGTCCATGAATTTCTCAAACAACATCCCCAAGTGGAACGATTTGAACTCGCGCCACAAAATGAAGGAGGAAATGGCGTTACCATTGCTTATCTAAAATGATCTTTATTCGCACTTGAAAATTATTAATGATTCGTCAGAAAATTAGCTAGCCAATGCTTTAAGTCATCTTCATTTTCTAAATCAAACATTGCTAAACCGAGTTGTTCTAACTGAGAACTATTTAATTTCGTTATCTCGGCTTGCGTTGGAGATGATAACTCTCCCAGACGATAATTAAGTAAGCGAAGGATTAATTGTTGTTGTCCTTCTTCTTTCCAGCT
>JBKHER010000079.1:0-9911 GCA_046540715.1 Halothece sp. | reverse complement strand
GCCCCCAAAAATATCGGGGGTTAGGGGGATCTGAATGTAGCGCCAATTGTCCAAAATTGTATAACCTAGTGCAGGCTTCTCGAAAATTTTAACTTTACATAAATTTTAATTAATTTTCTCTTAACCAAGGCTAGTTATAGTCGTTAAGGCAACTAAATACTTAAGTTTAGGAGAAACACACCTACTATGGTACTTTCTAACAATCTATTGACTACCCGTAACTCCTCACAGCTGATTGCTAAAATAGCTGCGATTAGTGTGGCAACTGCTGCCCTTACTGTTGGGGTAAGCTCTGGAGCTACTGCCCAAGAAGTTACTCTCGATGGCGCAGGAGCCAGTTTTCCCAAGCCTCTCTATGATCGCTATTTCCGACAGTTTCAAGAAGACACAGGGATTCAAGTCAACTATGAAGCCATTGGCAGTGGTGGCGGAATTCGCCAATTCACTGAAGAAACAGTTGATTTTGGTGGCAGTGATGCCGCGATGACCGATGAAGAAATCGAACAAGTTGATCGCGGTGTCATTTTAGTTCCATCCGCAGGTGGAGCCGTTTCGGTTAGCTATAATCTCCCCGGAGTAGAGGACGGCGAACTGCGGATTCCCAGTGAAGTTCTCCCCATGATCTTTATGGGAGAAATTGAAACTTGGGATGATGAGCGCATTGCTGAAGCCAATCCTGATTTAGATCTACCCAGCTTGCCTATCCGTCCTGTTGTTCGTGCAGATGGTAGTGGTACTACCTTTATCTTTACCAATCACCTCAGCGCGATCAGCGATAAATTTGATGAAGAGGTGGGAACGGGGAAATCTCCCGATTGGACAGGTAATCCCTTAGGGGGAGAACAAAACTCTGGTGTTGCTGCTACGATTCAGCAAACCCAGGGCGCTATTGGCTATGTCCAAACCTCTTATGCAGTGGAAAATGATATCCCGCAAGCACTGATTGAAAATGCCAATACAGGGAATTATGTTGAACCAACCCTAGACGAAGCAAACCGTGCTTTAGGAGCAGTTGATTTTCCTGATAACTTCCGTGTTTTTGAAGGGAATCCTGGTGAGGGCTATCCCATTGTTGGGATGACTTGGATGATGGTTTATAAAGAATACGACGATCCCGAAACAGCAGACGCCATCAAAGAGCTGGTGGAATGGGTCTATGAAGAAGGCCAAAGCATTAATGGCACTTTAGAGTACACCGAAATTCCTGATTCTGTTGGCGAGCGGGTAATCGAAACCGTTAACGAAGAGGTAACCGCTGAATAGATAATCATGACTCAACAAGGAGGTAGGGTTTAACTCTTCCTTCTTGTTGCTTACTTAAACCTGCTAGTGAACTCAGTCTCAAACAACATCAACTATGACGAACGAGCAGTCTTCTCCCTTACCTCCAACTAGAATTGACTTGACCCAGGGCCAGAAAAGTAAGTTTTGGGGTGATAAAAGTTTTAAGAGCTTGGTCTTACTTGTGGCAACCATAGTAGGCTTACTAATTTTGGGAATTAGTTTCATTCTTTTACTGGATGCTTGGCCAGCAATAAGTAAGTTCGGAATTTCTTTTCTCTGGGGAAGAGAATGGGATATCCGTGATGGAATTTTTGGGGCATTTCCCTTTATTTATGGAACTCTGGTTACGTCAGCGATCGCGCTAATTTTTGCAATTCCATTGGGGCTAGCCATAGCTTTTTTGACCACAGAAGATTTCCTTCCTCAGTGGTTGCAACAGCCCATTAGCTTTTTAGTCGAACTGATTGCTGGCATTCCCAGTGTTATTATTGGTCTATGGGGAATTTTTGTCTTTGTCCCAGCGCTTTTTCCTTTTAAGCTCTGGCTCCATGAGACTTTTAATTGGATTCCTTTATTTAGCACAGCCCCGATTAACAAAAGCATCCTTGATGCTGGGCTGATTTTAGCATTTATGATTTTACCAATTATAGCAGCCATTAGCCGCGAGGTCTTGTTAGCCTTACCTCCAACTTTGCGGAGTGGTTCTATGGCCTTGGGGGCAACCCGCTGGGAAACGATTTCGCGCACGTTGTTACCTGCGGGATTTCCTGGTATTATTGGCGCGATTATGCTTGCCTTGGGACGAGCCTTAGGGGAAACAATGGCAGTAACAATGGTTATTGGAAATGCTAGGAGAGTGCCAGCATCTCTAATGGAGGCAGGGTCAACCATTCCTTCTATACTTGCCAATCAATTTGGAGAAGCTGAAGGCGGATTACATTTAGGTTCCCTCATGTATCTTGCCCTCATTTTATTTTTGATCACGTTTGTCATCAACGCCATGGCAGTAGCCCTAATCAAATTTCTAGGTTGGGGAAATAAAGCATCAATTTAAAGCAGGAGCCATTCTCATGAATGAACAATTAATCTTTGAAACAGATGCCCAGCTTAAGCGCCCTTTCCCCAATCGGCGCAGGCTGTTTGAAATTGGGATGACCGTACTGGTATTTGCCCTTAGCGTATTGGCTTTAATTCCTTTATTCGCACTTCTATTCTCAATTTTCCAAAAAGGACTCCCTAACTTATCTTGGGAAGTTTTTGTGTCCTTACCGGCCCCGGCAGGGATGGATGATATTCCCAATGGATTTGGGAATGCCATTGTCGGAACACTCTTGCTAGTGGGCATTGCACTGTTGATTAGTACCCCTTTTGGCATTTTAACGGGTATCTTTTTAGCAGAATTTGGTCGTAATTCCCGCCTCGGGAATCTGATTCGTTTTTCAGTCACTATTTTGAGTAGCGCTCCTTCTATTATTGCGGGGGTTTTTGCTTTTAGTCTCATTGTTATTCCCCTAAAAGCCTTTTCTGCTTTGGCGGGAGGAGTTGGTTTAAGCGTTGTCATGATCCCGATTATTGCCATTAGCACGGAAGGGGCGCTGAATTTGGTCCCTGAGGAGTATCGTCTAGCATCAGCAGCAATGGGGGGAAATGAATTAGCTACGACCTTTCGAGTTGTGGTGCCAGCAGCTTTACCGGGCATTGTCACAGGGACATTATTATCCGCTGCTCGGGGGGCTGGAGAAACCGCTCCCCTGATTTTTACAGCGCTTTCTACCCAATATTGGCCCGAAGGATTGCTAAAACCAACGCTGTCTCTACCTGTTATGATTTACAATTACGCCCGCGCTCCTTATCAGGATCAACAGGCAATGGCTTGGACAGCTTCTCTGGTACTAATTGTGATTATCTTGATCACCAATATTTTGTCACGTTTAGCAACTCGCAAAAAGTTCTAATTATTTTTGAATTGAGGTAACAACAAATGAATCAATCCTATCAAGAAACTCTTCCCACTTCTCAAACGGAGGGAAATACAGCTATAGAGGTGAATAACCTTAATTTTTATTATGGTAAGGCGCAAGTTCTTAAAAACATTTCCTTAAGGATTCCCAATCAGCAAGTAACGGCTATTATTGGTTCATCTGGATGTGGTAAATCAACGTTTCTTAAAGCCTTAAATCGTATTGGTGAGTTAGAGTCAAAGGGGGATATTAAGGTTCAAGGAGAGGTTAAATTTTTTGGTCAAAATATCTATGATCCGAAGGTTAATATTTACCGCCTCCGTCGTCAAGTGAGCATGGTTTTTCAAAAGCCTAACCCCTTTCCAAAAAGTATTTATGACAATGTTGTTTACGGGCTAAGATTGATAGGAGGGTACTCAAAATTAGACTTAGACGAAATTGTCGAATCAACGTTACGTCGGGCTGCGTTATGGGAAGAGGTTAAGGATAAACTGAAGCAATCAGCCCTTGCCCTTTCTGGAGGGCAGCAACAGCGTCTTTGTATTGCTCGGGCTCTAGCCATTGAACCGAAAGTTTTATTAATGGATGAGCCATGTTCTGCTCTTGATCCCAACTCAACCATGAAAATTGAGGAGCTGATTCATGAGCTACGGAAGCAATTAACCATTGTAATTGTGACCCATAATTTACAACAGGCTCATAGAGTAGCAGACTATACTGCATTTTTTAATATTGATGAAGATCTGATGGGTCGCTTGGTGGAAGTGAATTCTACGGAAAAAATATTTTCAGAAGCAGAGCAACAAAGTACGCGAGATTATGTAGAGGGAAGATTTGGTTAAGGCTCAATCCTAATGCTAGGTAATAGTTCAAATGCGTGATCGCAATTTTGTGATCTGAAATTCTTAAAGGAACTAGACTAGAATCCCCCTAACCCACTTTGAAAGGGGGAATAAAAAAATTACACTTTAAAGTTAATCCAACCAAAAATAATCCAAAAGACTAAAAGACTCGCGGTTAAAATTAACACTGGAATTGGCCCCAGTTGAAAGATTAAAATGGGAGCGGCTGCGGTAAAAAAGCCACCGCCAACAATGGGTTCAAATAATAGCTGTTTATAAGCAAAACTTTCTAAAGCCCCCGTTTCATTATTAGGGTCAACCATTTGTAATAATAATAGTCCCGTTGCGGTAACGCCCATAGATTGTCCCATATCGCCAATGCCACGCTGAAACCAGTAAGTGGGAAGAAGTCGGGGAGCGAAAAATAAAAAGGCGCTAATATTCCAAGTAATTCCTGCAATGGAGAGGATTAAAAAAGGAATTAAATTGGTGCCGAGAACGCTTAAAGAAATGGACGCGATCGCGCTAAAAATTACAGCATCCAGAGACACCCCAGCAATATTTTTCTGTAACGGTCGTAAAATTAAATTATCAATCCCTAACCGTTTCATGGTAAGTTGAACAATTAAGCCCCCAATGAGAGCCATGGGAAAAAGGGGAACATAATTCATGATTTCAATTTCAATTTTTGCCCAAGTTAGTCTTTCTAATTCTTGTAAGGCTTCGAGAATGAGCCAACCCACTGTTACCGCGATCGCGACAATTCCTAAATTAATGGATAACGGATCAATGAGAATATTCTTACTTAAACCTTCATATTCTGCCTGTACACTTTCAGCACTTATTTTCTCTTCCTGAAGTGATAAAGTTTGATCATCCTCAGCAATAAGATGTCCTTTTCTACTTCCCCAATTAATTAAAATTGTTCCTGTAACAACCCCAGCAATTAAACCCACTGTTGCTAATCCTAACGCTAACTCACTTCCCTCTTCAAAGCCGAAAGTATCCAGCACTTCTGCCATTCCTGCAGCCGTACCATGTCCCCCTTCAAAAGACATTTCAATTAATGCCCCAGCAATGGGATTAATCCCAAATAAAGGGGTTAAAATTAAAATTGTAACGGTTAATCCCACCACATATTGTCCCCAAGCTAAAATCTGAGCAAAGGCAACTTGTGGGGCAATTTTACGCCAGACTTCTTTCGGACTGGGAATAGTTTCTCCAAGAAATAACGTCGCAAAAACTAAATTAATAAAAATGCTAGGTGCTTGTGACCAAACGATCGCAACATCTTTTGGAAAAAGACCCTGATTTGCCAAAAAATTGTCTGCTGGAACAAAATTTCCTAACCCTTCTTTTCCTAATAATAATGCGACGACTCCTGCTAAAATTGACTCAGGAAGATAGAGTTGCTTAAAAATCTCAATTTTTTCTTTAAGAAAACGTCCGAGTAATAAAAATAGCCCTAAAATAATAAACGCGGCAAAAACATCGACTAATTCCAATCCAGTTGTGTTCAATTGATCCGTATCCTTCTGATTTTTTCTGCAATAATGGTGCGATCAAGTTTATAACAGATTTTCCCGTCACGAAAATGTTGGCGAGATAACAAATTCTGAATTATCGGTAATTACCTAAGTCCTTACTTGACAGTTGAGGTTAAAATAGGGTTAAAGTTAAGTACAGTTAAATTAACTATGACACTTAATCAATTCCTATATCCCCAATCCCACTACAATGGCGAGGTGAAGCCACAAAACCTTGTTTTTAACGCTAATTTACAGGAGTTCTCCCAAAAAGTCGGCTATATTGCCAATCTTGAAACTAATGGCAAACTTTCCCCACAAGAGGCATATCAGCAAATTCGGGAACTCTGGCAAGAATTGGAAACTTCTTATCAGGAATTAGGAGTCAATCAATAAGTGGCTAGGCTAGTATCAATGGTTTTCACATAAGCCTGTTCCCTTTCTGTAAAGGGTTCAGCGTTGGCTTGTTGTTGGGCGAGTAAACTAGGAGTTGCGTCAGAAATATCTCCTGTTCGCTGAGAAACGCGATCGCGCAATACTTCCATTGGGGCATAACAATGGATAATTTCTAAAGGTAAGTTGTGGCTTTCCACTTCTTTAATCACGGCTTCTCTTAACCGTTGCCGATCATATTTAGCATCTAAAATCACTTTCCAACCCTGAGACGCTAATAAACTCCCAATTTCTAATAATTTCTCATAAGTCTTTTCCGTCATTTCTGGGCGATAAATGGTCTCATCCCCAGAGGCTTCAATATCAATTTCTGCGAGATGCTTCCGCACGGCATCCGAACGTAAATGAATCGCATTTTCTTGTTTAGCAATCTCTCTAGCAATGGTACTTTTCCCTGATCCCGATAATCCTGACATCATCCAGAAACGCCCTTGTTGGGGTTGGGTATATTGCCAAGCTAAATGATAGTATTGGCTTGCTTTTTCCTTGGCTTTCTCTTTTTCTTCCTCAACAACATTGGGATCATCTAGCATCAAAGAATTAACTTTTCCCCGCACATAGGCTTGTCGGCTGAGATATAGCGGTAAAACTTGCACCCCTTCCCAGTCACCGGTATATTCTAGATAATGATTTAAAAAGATATTGGCTAAATCCCTACGTTCCCTAAATTCTAAATCCATTACCGTAAAGGCAACATCATACATCACATCTACAAACCGGAAGGGTTCATTAAATTCAATGCGATCAAATAATTGGATTTTATCTTGCCAGTAACAGATATTTTTGAGGTGTAAATCACCATGACATTCTCGAATATAGTGATCAATTTGTCGTTGCTTGAGTAACGCATAATTATCTTGGAAAAAGTGATCGCTAAAGGCTTTAGTTTCCTTAAATTTGATTTCGTCTTGAGTTAAACCAATATACTTTTCCGTCTGCTTATAATTATTATTAATGGCTTCTTCAATTGTCTCTGGTTCTCCAAATTCCCGAATATAATCGTTTGTTTTAGTATCTTGGTGAAATCGAGCTACCTTTTTTCCTAACTCTTCTAATAATGATTCAGTTAACGTTCCTGCTTCTTCCATTTCACTTAATAGCGCAGACTGAGGAAATTGACGCATTTTTAAGATATATTCCACGATTTCCCCGTTGCCATTAAGTTCTAAAGTTTCATTCTGTAGCGTAATCGTGAGAACATCTAAATAAATATCAGGGGCAATGGGCTGATTTAAATCTAATTCTTGCTGACAGTAGAAGCGTCTTTTCTCGAAAGTAGAAAAATCTAAGAAACCTAAATCAACAGGCTTTTTCAACTTATAGGCATAATCCCCAGTCAGAAAAATATAAGAAATATGGGTTTGTAAAACCTCAATCGGAGACTGAACAGGATGAGGATAAAATTCAGGACTTTTTAACTGTTTAATGAGGGAATTATAATTGACCATGATTCAACTTGCTATTAATTGCTGGGGGAACCCAATCTGAATTGGCGTTAAAACTGCTTTTACTTCTAATTTTAACGAAATCTTTACGGTTTAGCTAATTGTCTTTATTCTGTTAATCAAACAAACAATTTTAAATTTAGTAATTTTTTTAGACAGTAATAGAAAAATGACGATGTTTTACACAATTTAAACTTTAAAAATCACATTTTTACGCGCGATCGCGCTCAGTAAGAGAGTTCGTGGGAAGTCCCCAATTTTAAGGCACAGTAATAACTCGATAGAGTCTAGAATGAAGGAGGGTTACCTGCATTTAATAACACGACTTTATGGATTCTATTGTTGCGATTGATTGGCTTGTTAATTATCTAGATCATCCCAATGTGGTCATCATTGATTGTCGCTTCCAATTATCCGATCCCAGTTGGGGACGAAAGCAGTATGAAGCCAGTCATCTTCCCAACGCCTATTATTTGGATCTCAATGAAGATTTATCTTCCCCTGTGCAAAAGCACGGCGGACGACATCCCCTCCCTGATCCTGAAACTTTAGCCACGAAATTAGCTAAGATGGGGATTCATTTTTCTCAAACGCAAGTAGTTGCCTATGATGACTCCCGTTGTGCCTTTGCGGCGCGATTATGGTGGTTATTACGGTATCTGGGCCATGATCAGGTGGCCGTTTTAAATGGTGGGTGGAAGGCTTGGCAAAATGCGGGTTATCCTACCAGTAGCGAAATTCCATCAGCAAAAACAGGACATTTTATTCCCCAAGTGCGACAAGATTGGGTGGTGAATCGTGAGGAAGTCAAGGCGCGTCAGAAAGCCCCCAATACGGTAATTATTGATTCTCGGGATGCAGATCGCTATCGGGGAGAACGGGAACCCATTGACCCGGTTGCCGGTCATATTGAAGGCGCGGTGAATTTTCCCTGGAAAACGGTTACTGATGAACAAGGGAATGTTTATTCTCCTAGGGAACAACGACAACGCTGGCTGGAAGGAGAAACGGCTATTGATGAAAACCAAGAAAAAATTGTCTATTGTGGATCAGGGGTAACCGCTTGTGTGAATTTATTATCTTTACATCTGGCTCAACTAGATCGGGGTAAGCTATATGCCGGAAGCTGGAGTGACTGGTGTTCCTATCTTTGACTGTTTCTTTGCGTTACCCTATAGTGGAGCCTTTTTAATGACATAAGTATGTTAAAAGCAAATATTTTGCCTATCAAGTATGGGTTATTGGCAGTTACGCTTTTAGGCGTGATTGTCTTCCCCAATAATCGCTCGATCGCGCAATCAGAAGGAGGCAATACTAATAATCGCATGACAGTTACCTCTGATGTTCAGGAAGCTAATTCCGAAACTGGCGTTATTACAGCTAGAGGCAATGTGCGAATTAATTATCCCACTCAAGAGTTACAAGCAACCTCCGCCCAAGCCCAATATTTTCGCAGTGAAAGACGCTTAATTCTAACGGGGAATGTTGATGTCGTGCAAGGAGACAATAATATTAAAGCTGAAAAGGTAACTTATTTATTAGACGAAGGGCAATTTGTTGCCACGCCCAAAGAACAAGAACAAGTGCAATCCACCTTTGTCATTCCTGAGGAGAATAATAACTCTGAAAACGCAGAACCCAACCTGAATTTGCCGACAACGGAATAAGTTAGCAGTGAATTTAGTTCTTCAGCATATTTATAAATCCTATGGGAAAGTGGCGATTGTCAGAGGAGTTAATTTAATGGTTTCTCCTGGAGAAATTGTTGGCTTGCTTGGACCCAATGGGGCGGGAAAAACGACGACGTTTTATATTGCCACAGGGCTAATTAAACCAGATCAGGGAAAAGTTTGGCTGGGAGACCAAGAAATTACTAAGTTACCGATTGATCAGCGATCGCGCTTAGGCCTTGGTTATCTCCCCCAACAACCCAGTATCTTTCGCCATCTCAGTGTTGCTGATAATCTCCGTTTAGTGATTCAGCAAAATGGTTATTCTTCGGTAAGAGGAAAACAGCGTCTCAGAACCTTACTAGAAGAATTTCACCTCGAAAAAGTCGCCAAAATAGAAGGAAATCGCATTTCTGGTGGAGAAAGACGACGCACGGAGTTAGCAAGAGCCTTAGCCATCGGAGAACAGGGACCCCAATTTTTATTATTAGATGAACCCTTTGCTGGGGTGGATCCGATCGCGGTTTCCGAATTACAAGTATTAATTGATCAGCTGCGATCGCAGAATAGGGGCATTTTAATTACCGATCATAATGTCCGAGAAACCCTAGAAATCACTAATCGTGCTTATATTATGAGTGAAGGAGATATTCTGGCTTCTGGCAAAGCCAACCAACTTTATCACGATCCCTTAGTACGACAGTATTACTTGGGAGATAAATTTGACCGA
>JBKHER010000078.1:0-9964 GCA_046540715.1 Halothece sp. | reverse complement strand
TAACCCATTACCTTCAGTCATACACGCAGGGGGATACCACCACTTAGAATTTGCCAATTGATTTTCATCGTCTAGATCAAATAGATAATCATCAAAAAAAGGAAGAATTTGAGTGTATTGAAGTAACTCATAGAAGTTATCCAGTTCTAATAAATCACCGCCCAAAAAGATATCTGCATATTCCTGACATATTTCGTTTATACTATAAAATTCTGGGTCTGGATTCCATCTATTAAAATATTTACTATCAAAATAATACACTAGTTCTAGAGACTCTTGATGGGATAGCTTTAAGCCTAACTCGTAGGCTTGTACCCGTTGTAATGCTAAAAGCGGATCAAAAGTGTTTCTAGAATAAACATCTTCTACTAAAAAAACGTAAAAAGTTCTGACAGCACTCCAGTGATCTTTATGTGATAATTTCTGAGTAAGTTGCTTAATGTAAGTCAGTAAATCTTGCAATTGTGTATGAGTAGCGAATAAACTATCAACTGTTTCTTTGAAATATAAAAAGCTATAATCTGTTATATTTTGTTCTGCTAATTCTTGAATTAATTTTTCTTGTTCTTCCTGTTCAATTAAATCATGTTTTAATGGCAAATAATTGGGTTCATTAATTCGGTCAAGACAGTTTTCTAAGTTGAGTTTTATATTTTCAAGTTTTTGAGTTATTTTAACTTTTTCTCTGATCTCAGGCTCTTTTAAAATCTGCAATCCTTGATTACCATAATTAGAAACCTGTTGTAAGCCGACTAGACGCTCTTTTTGATCTGAACTTTTTAGACGCTTCCTCAGTCCTTCAATACCTCCTAAAACCAATCCTCGTTTTGGTGCAGTTTGACCACCTAAGACTGCATCTGTATCTTTAGGCTGTTTTTGGTTTTCATTCATTAAGTGACCTCTCCAATTTTTTTATTTATTTTTACTTTAACTGTTTCTCAAACCTTCTGGTCAAAGACGCTTTAGCGCGCGGATTACACAACCTGAGGTGTTGAATATTGGCGATGAAATCGCGATCGCGAAAATACGTTTTCTCTTTCAAGCTGCCTAAAAGGTTCACCCTTTAATGATTCGCTACATTAAAAATAAATCACAAAAGCGCGATCGCGCATAAAGATCAAGATGGTACAAGCGCCAACCACTCCCAAAAGCGAAACCCTACTAATTAAGTTACCAACATCCATTACCCTGTCAGTTACTCAAGAACAATTTACCGCCCTAGCCGCCGCCAATCGCGATTTACGACTGGAAAGAACATCTAAAGGAGAATTAATTGTGAATCCCCCCGCAAGCTGGGAAACTGGAGAACGTAACTGTAGTTTAACTGGACAACTTTATCAATGGTACGAAGCCAACGAAACTCTTGGAAAAGCCTTTGACTCCTCCGCAGGTTTCACTTTACCGAATGGGGCGATTCGTTCTCCTGATGCGTCTTGGGTAAGTCGAGAACGTTGGGAAGCACTCACTCCAGAAGACAAAGCAACCTTTCCTAACATTTGTCCCGACTTGGTTGTGGAATTGCGGTCTAATTCTGATTCCTTAAACTCCCTACAAGATAAGATGAGAGAATATATTGAAAATGGCGCAAAACTAGGGTGGTTAATTAATCCCCAACAGCGACAAGTGGAAATTTATCGACCCAAAAAAGAGCCAGAAGTCTTAGAAAATCCGACCCAATTATCTGGTGAAACCGTGTTACCTCAATTTACCTTAAACCTCAAGCGAATTCTAAATTAAAAGTGAAAAATGTCAATTACTTGTCCCACTTGTTTAACTGAAAATACCGATACCACTATCAATTGTGTCGGTTGCGGAACTCCTTTACAAGCTAATAATAATACTCAGATCGCTGCCAACTTCACTTATCAACTTCCTCCCAACACTTACCTCAAGAATCAAAAGTATGTTATTGAAAAAACCTTAGGAGAAGGCGGATTTGGCATTACTTATCGCGGCAAAGATTGTCAAACCTCAAAAACCATTGCCATTAAAGAACTTTGGCCAGAAAAAGCTCTCAGGCAAAATACAACCATTACTTGGCCCCATTCCATTACTCCTGAAGAGAAAAAACAACAACTGCTTAAATTTCAATTAGAGGCGAAATACCAAGCGCAATGTCAGCATCCTAACATTTGCCAGGTTTACGATTGGTTTGAAGAGAATAATACTGCTTATATTGTTATGGATTTTATTCCAGGCAAATCCCTTTATCAATTACTACAAGAGCAGAAAACGTTACCCGAAGAAAAGGTTAAAAAATACTTTATTGAAGTAGCTGAGGCTTTAGCGATAATTCATAATAATAATTTTCTACACCGTGATATTAAGCCTGATAATATTTTAATTGATGGTAATGATCAAGCCATTATTATTGATTTTGGTGCGACTAAGGAATTTCTAGCAGGTCAAACTAGAGAAATGAGTATTACGCTCACCGCTGGTTATGCTCCTCTAGAACAATATAGTTATAAAAGTAAACGATGGCCCGCAACCGATATTTATGCCCTGTGTGCGTCCATGTATGAACTGGTAACTGGTCAACTTCCAGAAGCCGCATTCGAACGATTAAATGCGAGTAATGCGGATACCCTCACCGCACCGCGACAACTCGCCCCTCATCTCTCCCCGCTTTTAGAACGAGTAATTCTTACTGGAATGAATTTAAAGGTAGAAAATCGTTTTCAAAATGCTCAAGAGTTAGTAGATGCTCTTAAGGGTAATTTTGTTTCTCCGCTTCACAATAAAGCCCGAAAGTGTGTAGAAAATCAACAGTTAGCAGAAGCTGTTCAAACTTATGAACAGTGTTTAAAAAGTGAACCTGATAATGAGAATGTGGCGATTGAATTGGCATTAGTTCAAATTTATTTAGATGATCAAAAAGCAGAAGAAGCTGCGAATCAAGCTCTAAAACTAAATTCTCAAGAGGGTCGAATGTATGGTATTATTGGCTTGGTTTACTGTCGCCGTGGTCATTGGAAAAAAGCAGAACAAACCCTGCAAAAAGCGACTCAATTATCGCCTAGAGAAGGCTGGATTAAGTCTAACTTGGCTTGGGCTTTTGGAAAGCAAAATAAGTGGGAAGAAGCAGAAGCAACGATTAATCAGGCTTTAAATATTATTCCTCATTGTCCATTTTCTCTAGGATTACAAAGTTGGATTGCGACTCAGAGAAAACAATGGAAAATTGCCATTAAGGGAGCAAGACAAGCACTATTTAAGTGTAAAGAAAATACATCTGAAAGCGCGTTTATGCTCAAAAAATGGGTTTACCCTTGTTTACTGGTTGCCCTAGATCATGCAGTGGTCACTCAACAAGCACAGGATGTGGAACGCTGTCTTGAAAAATATTTAAAGGAGATTCCTCATAGTGGTTTTGCCTTGGGATTTCAGGGTTGGAGACAATCGCGAGAAGGAATTTCGTCTGCGGTACTCCAGTCTTTTCAGCAAGCCATCAAGTTAGATTCCTCCTCATATTGGATGTTAATTAATTTAGGAATAACGCAAGAACAGTTACAAGCTACCTCGGAAGCGATTGAAACTTATAAACAAGGGGTAAAACAGTTTCCTAATGATCCAATTTTTCAGTTAAGACTGGGAACTAATTTCGCAAAATCCGAGCAGTGGGAAGCTGCTATTTCTCATTTAGAAAAATCCCTCAATTTAGACAATCATTTAGCAATGA
Organism: Halothece sp.; assembly: GCA_046540715.1. GTDB lineage: Bacteria > Cyanobacteriota > Cyanobacteriia > Cyanobacteriales > Rubidibacteraceae > Halothece. The sequence goes on along the minus strand of JBKHER010000078.1, from coordinate 6,282 downwards.
CTCATCATAATTTAGCTTGGAGTTTATTAAACACGATGAAAGCTAATCAGGGAGAGGCTCAGTATTATAAAATTATCGAACGATATCAAAGCGCGATCGCGCTCTACCAAAAACAATCTCGTCAAGACTTAGCAAGCCAACTAGAACAATCTTTCCTCGATATTGGCATCCAGATTAACCAAGTTTAAGTCTTCTTCTATCCTAAACCTGACCAACAGTCGCAGGGGGAAACTCCCGTTTAGGGAGGTGTAATCTGCAACTTTTTGAAAATGGTATTAGGAAACGATCGCGCCATAAATAATCCCACTCACCGTAGCACAAATAACAACCAATAAACTAAACACGGCGGTTTTTTTCGTTCCTAAAAGGCTGCGAATTACTAATAAATTCGGTAAGGAAATAGCCGGACCCGCTAATAATAACGCTAAAGCCGGTCCTTGTCCCATGCCATTCCCAATTAAACCCTGTAAAATGGGAACTTCAGTTAGAGTAGCAAAATACATAAATGCCCCAATAATTGCCGCAAAAAAGTTGGCAAAAATTGAATTGCCGCCCACAAGTTGTACAATCCATTCAGAAGGAATGAGGGCTTCCTCTTGAGGACGACCTAATAAAAATCCAGCCACTAAAATCCCCATCAGCAATAGGGGTAAAATCTGCTTACCATTATCCCAAGAGGATTCAAACCAGTCTCCAGCTTCCCCCTGATTCGTGCTAGTTAGCCAAGATAAACCAATCACAGCCGCACTAAAAGGAACTAAAGGCATCTCGCTAAATTGCCAAGCCAGTACCGCCGTCACGCCAGTAATTAAAATGACTTTTCCTCGATTCAAGTTAAACCAGAGGACAAGTATGATTGCTAAAGCTAGACCGAGAAAGCCAGTAATCCACCATTTGAGAGTATAAACCCCATACCAAAAGCCCGTGGTAGTTTCAGGTTCAGCCCAGTTAGCAAAAACTAAAATTCCTACTAAAACGGCGAAAAACAAAGCATTTTGCCACAAAGGACGGCTTTCTTCTTCTTCAGGAAGGATTGCTGAATTATTATTTTGATCCGCTTCATCTCGAAAGGTAAATTGCATTCCTAAGCCAATGATAATGCTAAACGCGATCGCGCCAATAGCCCGAGCCACCCCTAATTGCACTCCCAAAACCTTTGCGGTGAGAATAATTGCTAACACATTAATCGCTGGCCCCGAATAAAGAAACGTGATTGCGGGCCCCAATCCTGCACCGCGACGGTAAATTCCAGCAAATAAAGGCAACACCGTACAGGAACAAACCGCTAGAATTACACCAGAGACAGAAGAAACCCCGTAAGAGATCAAGGGATTTGCCTTACTGCCTAAATATTTCATCACAGAATCTTGACCCAAGAAAACCGCGATCGCGCCTGCAATAAAAAACGCAGGAATTAAACACAATAAAACGTGCTCTTGAGCATACCAACGCACCAAATAAAGAGCTTCCCAAAAGGCTTGCTCAATGCGTTCCGACTGTTGTAAAACATCAACAGGTAAATAAAAACACAGTAAGAAAACCCCAATAATAATTAACAGAGGCTTCCATTCTTGTTGCCAAAAAGATGATTTTTCCATCATTAACTCTCCTTATACCATTGCGCTCAATGAGCATCCACATACCACCCCCCTTCTTTTCCCCCCTTACAAAAGCAGTAGGGGGGAATTAAGGTTACCCTTTCAAATAGGGTTGAAGTTCCTCAGAAGTTAGAACTTTTCCTTGAGTCACCACTTGATCATTAATCACCAAAGCTGGTGTTTTCATTACCCCTCGTTCTGCAATTTGCATCGGATCAGTAATATGGTTAACCTCTCCCTCTAAATTCAGATTCGTGAGGGCTTCCTTCATATTGGCTTCTAGTTGGTGACACTTTTTACAACCTGTTCCTAGAATTTCTGCTTTAATACCACTCATGGTAAGGTTTCCTCCTCATGAATAACTCATCACTTTAAGAGTAATCCCTATACCTTGGTATAAGGTCAAGAGTTAGGAGAAAACTCATCAAAGACAACACACTCCTGATCTCGATCTTGATCGAGTTTCGTTTCACACTGTTTTAATAAAGGGAGAAGTTCCTCTCGCAGTTGAGAATACCGACGAATGGTTTGGTCAATTTCTGCAATTTTTTGCTGTAATCGCTCATAAACCGCTTCACAAGTTAACGATTCCCCCTCTTTTAACGCTAAAATTTCTTTAATTTCCTCTAAAGTTAATCCTAAAGACTTCACGCGAAGAATGAAGGATAAGCGTTCCATATCTTCCTGACTATAAAGACGATAACCTGCTTTGCTTCGTTGCGGTGGCGGAATTAAGCCAATGCGCTCATAAAAATAAAGAGTTTGGGGATTAATCCCTAATTGACGAGATACTTCACTAATTTTGAACATAACCACTATACTGAGATGGAATCCTAAACATGCTTGCTACAAATGATCCCCCCAACCCCCCGCTATTTTGGGGGGCGAAGGGGGGATCGGATCGTAGTGCCAATTTCTAGAAATGGTATAAACATGCTTGCTACAAATGATCCCCCCCTGAGATAGGCAGGGCTTAGGGAATCAGTGGTGTGTAGGGAACTTTTTTAGATTTTTCGATTTCATAATGCAATGGGTGAAATAACAAATAACGAATAACGAATAACGAATAACGAATAACAAATAACAAATAACAAATAACAAATAACAAATAACAAATAACAATGAAATGGGATAAGCCCTTACGTCAAATTGGAATCAGTTTAACCACGGTAATTATCTGTATTCTTGTTGCTACAGTTAGTAATGCTCAACAAACCTCTGTGAATGTCTTACGCCAAGGCGAAGAAGTGAATATTAATGGGGATAATTTACCCTTAAGTTGGCGACAATGGGAAAGCAATGGAGAAACCCATCTGGGGATTACTGATGCCGCTACCCAACAGCGTCTCGGTTTAGAGTTACTCAGTAGTAATAATCCTGCACAACAGCCAGTTTGGTGGTTTTCGCAAGATTCTCCTTATTCCCTTGATGCAGAACAGATTGGGGCAAATCGCTATTTGGATCTCAGTCCTATTTTAAGGGAAAGTAGTGAAGAGTTAGCGGTATTAGAGGATCGCTTAGAAATTGAAACCACCCCCACCCAAGTCCAAGATATTCGCATCGGTAATCAGTCTTGGGGGAAACGCATTGTGGTTGATTTAGAAAAACCAATTCTTTGGCAAATGCGAGAAGGAAGGGAACAAGCCACCTTAAAATTAGCCGCTGCTACTCCCTCGAATATTAGCGAAAAGTTTGCTCCCCCTCCTGAGAAAATAGACGAGGAAGACGAGGAAGACATTACCCCTCCCTTATTGGTGGTGAAACCTGATGGTCAGCAAACGGAACTTAATATTAATTTTCCAGAGTCTCTGAAGTTAAAATTAAGTACATTAGCAAATCCTGCACGGTTAGTTATTGATTTACGCCCAGACACTTTAAATTCTCGAACTATTCGCTGGAAGCAAGGAATGCAGTGGCGACAGGATTATATTGCGGTTAATAATGACCAATTTGCTGTAACTTGGCTGGAAATTGATCCCAATCGTCATAATTTGCGACTGACTCCCATTTGGACAAATCAGCAAGATATGGAAGGGATTGCGTCTTTATCTGATTTGGGCAAAGAGTTTGGCGTAACCATAGCAATTAATGGGGGCTTCTTTAATCGCGATCGCCAACTGCCGTTAGGGGCAATTAAACGGGAAGGAAAATGGCATTCTAGCCCTATTCTAAATCGGGGCGCGATCGCGTGGGATAACCAAGGTTCAATGATGATGGACCGCTTGCGCTACCAAGAAGCGTTAGTCATTAATGGGCAAGACAGAATCTCCTTACAGGCCCTAAATAGTGGCTATGTACAGTCGGGAGTTGCCCGTTATACCCCCGCTTGGGGAAGGAGTTATACTCCGCTTAATAGTGAAGAAACTGTGGTTCTGGTAGAAAATAACCGCGTGCAGCGAGTGACAAAGGCAACTCAGGGAGAGTCGATTTCGATTCCCCCAAATGGCTATCTATTAACGATTCGCGGAAAACCAGAGTTAAGTTCTCGTTTGAGAGAAGGCAGTTCCCTACAATTACAGGATCAAACTGTACCACCAGCATTTGGTAACTATCCTCATATTCTCGCTGCCGGACCGTTATTAATTAAAAATCAGCAAGTGGTGTTAGATGCCAAAGGGGAAAACTTTAGTGATGCCTTTATTCGGCAAAAAGCCCACCGAAGCGCGATCGCGCTACAAGAAGATGGAAAACTCCTCCTAGTAGCAATGGGAGAACGAATTGGGGGAAATGGCCCCACCTTAAAAGAAAGTGTCAGTATTTTACAACGTCTTGGCGCGATCGATGCTCTCAATTTAGACGGTGGGAGTTCTACTTCTCTTTATCTTGGCGGAGAACTGATTAATCGTCCTGCTGCCACGGCCGCTCGCATTCATAGCGCGATCGGGCTTTATCTTGAAGATTAAAAGACGACTTTATCCATAGCGATTAACCCTAATTCATATCAAATCCGAGAAATTAACCCTGATTTTGGAGTTAGGGAGCGAGACGCTCCCACTACACTTACCAATCGTTTGAGGAGTGCGAGCATCTTGCTCGCTATGCCAATTAATCAAACGGATTTGATATCATTCATTGCCACAAAGAGAAAGCTCAATCAACTTCAGGGCTTTTTTTACCCGAAAATGATCGTTGGGGAGGGTTGCATACAATCGTGCCAAATACTGATGGTGGGGTTCCAATCCTTCGCGCGATCGCGCAGACAGTTCTAAAATGTCAGCTTGGGGAGCAATTTTTTGAACATTATCAAGGGCTAAAGCGCGATCGAAGCCTACTGCTTCGGCAATGTCCATTTTATTGATAATAACTAAATGGGCGGTTTTAAATAACGGTTAATTAACGAATCGTTTGTATGATCTAGCATTAAAGAAAATCAAGGTTTAATTTGGCTTATGCTCATTACCATTAGTGAAGCTACTTTAACTTTATCATCAGGGGATGCGGTGATTTTACCCAATCAGACTTGGCAAGATTATGAACACTTACTAAAGCTGCGTCAAGAAAAATTAATCCCTAAACTATCGTTTAATTCAAAAACCCAAGAAATTCGTCTGATGTCTCCTTTACCAAGTCATGGAAACCGCATCGATACCCTCAGAGATTTAGTCAAAGCGCTTTTACGTCAAAACAAGAAAGACTGGCAATCTTTTGACCCCATTACCTTAAAAATACCACCACAGGCAGGAGTAGAACCTAATACCTGTTTTTATATCCAAAATCGGCAAGCTATCTTAGGAAAAGAAAGAATTAATCTAACCATTGATCCACCTCCTGATTTAGCGATTGAAGTTGATCTTACTTCAATCACTGATTTAGGAGCTTATGAGATACTTAAAGTACCTGAATTATGGATTTATCGTCAAGGAGTCTTAAAAGTTTATCTATTAGAAGGGGAAAGTTATTGCGAAAGTGCACTCAGTCGTTTATTTCCTGAAACTGATATTCCGAAAATTTTACCGAAATATGTTGAATTAGGATGGAATGAGGGATCAAGTGTTGCTTTACGTCAGTTTGAAAAATCGTTCTGTAACCCTAATGAATGATTGAAAATGGTCTTCGTGAACTACCTCTCTTAAATCCAAGATTGTAAGAGAGGCTTCCTACCCAATCAAGTGCTTTTCCATGAAGTTCTCAGAACTACACTTCCAAGTCTTACCCCAAGGCGATCGGCTACTCCCGCGTCCCGCAGGTAAAAAGCATGGTTAAGAAAGAAAATTTCTTGATCACTTGGCTTGGTTATCGCCGTAGAGCCTTGCTCGTGCCGAAGGCTATTGTCTCCCATGCGAGACTTATTTAATCATTATAACACTCATGGGCTGATTCATGAGGGGCTGTCATCTGAGGTTTCCTCAGATGTTTATACGCCCCGTCTCCCGACTAAATTAAAATTGTAGTCGTAGGATTCTCAGCCCGTTTGCTAAAATTAGCATTAGAAAAACACTGTCGCTAATGGGTTAAGGGATGAAACGTGGTGACATTACTCAAATCGTTTTTATAGACCTTTACATCATCCGACAGTGGGCGATGCCCACCCTACAATAAGGAAAGGAGAGTTTGAATGTCCACGAAAGCGACAGTGGCTTATGGTCCTAATTTTCACCTATATAAAGAAGTTTGCGATGAAAACTTTATCTATTTATCGTTAGAGGGAGTCTCATTTGAGGCAACTTACAATCAGGTCATGGTT
>JBKHER010000077.1:0-9985 GCA_046540715.1 Halothece sp. | reverse complement strand
TAAGATAAAAAAATATTTGCACTATTCTATTCTTAACAAAGATTATCTATATTAATGTTACTTGCGATCACCTCTAGGGCGAAGATGATCTCGATCGCGCCCAGTTCTTTGATAACACTTAGAATTAACCCCAAACTTCTGATTAGCTACTACTCTCTAGGAAAAGTTGTTGGGCTTGTTCTAAGCGGCGATCGCGCAAGTAACTCCCTATTCAGTCAATTTAATTTTAGTTAACTGTGAGCAGATCGTTAAAAGATTCCGCTCGCTGTTGAAACTCATTACTGATTTGACCACAGACCAGTTCACAAATCTCAAAGATGAGAGGGTCTTTAATCCGATAGTAAGCACTGACTCCTTTTTGTTCTCGTTCTAAAATCCCGGCTTGGGTTAAAACCTTTAAGTGTTTCGATAAATTGGCTTGTCCTAAGCCAGTGGCTTCTGTAAGTTGTTTACCATTCATAGGTTTTTCTCGTAAACAGTTGAGAATCTGAAGACGACTGACTTCTGATAAAACCTTAAAGTGATTTGCAACTAAACTCAGGGTTGCAGGTGAGAGAGTGTTCAATTTAGTCATGGTAGTCATGGATAAAGTTGATCAAATCAATTGTAGATTTATTTTATCTTAATATTTACTCTATAATCATATACCATTTCTCAAAAATCAACACGCCTCCAGTAACCCAGAAGGAAGCGTCACTTCTAATTGTTCTTGCTGGATGTCAACAACCGGCACCAGGGCTTTGACAAAGGGGATCAATACCTCATGTTTGGAGACAGTTTCCTCAGCAAACTGTTGATCTAGTTGCACCACCAATAAATCATTCCCTGCCGTATAAATATCAACAACGGTTCCAATTAGCTTTCCAGTGTGTTGATCAATCACCTTTAAATCAATCAAATCAGACACATGATATTCATCTTCCTCTAATTGGGGTCGATCGCGCTTTGGGATCAATAACTTACTTTTTTTCAATGCTTCTGCCTGATCGCGATCGGTTACCTCTTCTAGCGTTAACACATAACGATGTTTCCCAGGGAGATAATATCCCTTTTTAAGTGTAACCAATTCCAACTCCTCAAACTCAGGGCGTTTTAACCAACGTTTCCCTGGGGTTTCAAATCGTTCTGGAAAGTCAGAATCAGGATAAACTTTCACCTCACCTTTAATGCCATGAGGCGCAACAATTGTCCCTATTTCTATCAAATCTTCCGTCATTTTTACTTATCTAATATTTCGCAGATTAATCATCCACTCGCCATCGAAGCTGAAAATAAACTAACACCAACGTTACCATTAATAAAATGGTGGCAGCTGCCGCGGCATAGCCAAAATCAAACCGCGCGAAGGCTTCCTCATAAATATAATAAACTAAAATATTGGTTGAATTAAGCGGCCCCCCACCCGTTACCACATAAACCTGTTCAAAACTCCGCAATGTAAAAATTAGTGTGGTAATCGTGGTAAATAGCAAGGTAGGGCGTAAACCCGGCAACGTCACATATAAAAACTTCGCCCAACCATCTGCCCCATCTAACTCCGCCGCCTCATAGCGGATCTGGGGAATTGCTTGTAATCCCGCTAGAAAAACGACCATATTAAAACCAATTTGTTGCCAGGTGCTGAGAAGAATTAAAACTGGCATCGCCCAGACAGGGTTATTTAACCAATTAATAGAATCCAATCCGAAATTAATTAATAACTCATTGACTGGTCCTTGATTTTGAAATAACCAGCGAAACCCTAAACCAACCGCAACTAAAGAAGTAATAGAGGGCAGAAAATAAACTGTTCGCAAAAGCCCTTTTAAGGCAATAGATTGATTCAATAAAACCGCAATAATCAGAGGAAGAATTAAACTAGGAATAACCGTAGCAAGAGTAAAATAAATGGTATTTCCAATAACTTGCCAAAAATCAGGATCAACGAGTAAGCGCAGATAGTTTCTTAACCCTATCCATTGTACGCCCTCTTGAGTAAAACTTCCTGTAGTAAAACTTAAATAGAGAAGATAAGCAATGGGATAAAAGACAAAAACTCCTAAAAGAATTAAAGCAGGAGCTAAAAATAACCAAGCCGTTATAGTTTCCTCATCCCACCACTGCAAAGGATTAATTTTCGTCGTCTTCATTCTCTTGTTCGTTTTCTTCGGCTTCTTTCTCCAGTTGATGTTGAGCTAATAATTTCGCCATTTTTTCTTTCATGGCTTGATGATCACTGACTCCTTCATAGCTATAGCGATTGTAGTTGTTATTAATAATTTGGGTTTTGATATTATTAATTCTTTCCTCAGTTCCGGGGTGAGTTGATAACCAAACTGGCGGGGAAGGTTGATCCTTTTTGTCTTCTTCTAGGGTTGTCATTAAATTATAAAGTCCATCTGCCGCATAGTCACTACTTGCCATTAAGCGAGTTCCCATTTGATCCGCTTCTCGTTCCATACCACGACTATAATCTAAGACGACTAAATTCGCTGCTGTTCTCCCGAGGGGAACAAATTGACCAACATTGGCTAATAAATTGCCTTCTGTGACTAATTGAAACCCATGAGATAAAACCGCGTGGGCTAACTCGTGAGCAATTAATCCAGCTAATTCCGCTTCCGACTCAGTTTTTAAGATCGCGCCAGCATTAATGAAGATTTTTCCCCCAGGAAGGGCAAAAGCATTTAAGTTTTCATCCATAATAATATGGAATTCGTACTCAAAGTCATCTCTCCCAGCATAAGGAATTAAGGTGTTGCCAATTTCATTAACATAATTATTTAATTCCTCATCTTCCACTAAAGGCAGTTCTTCTTGCAACCGATTAGAAAAACTTTCTCCGACACCTGATTCTCCCCGTAATAACAAGGTTGTCGAATCAAGGGCGGAAAGGGGCCCCAATAAACTGCCAGTCAGGGCAAATCCTAATCCCCCTGTAATCACATTAGCAATGACATTCCCCCGTAATTCTGAACGTAAGGCACTTTCAAACTGTTCCAATCGTTGTTCGGCAAGGGTTTTAAATTCCTCGGCTTTGCTATGTTCAGGGTTGAGAAGGGCAAATTGACGGGCAGTAAGCGATGCGTTCAACCATTGCTCGGTTTCCTCATAAAGGGGCAATATGGCTTCGACTAATTCCACTTGTTGGGGATAACGAGGAATTGCTTGTTCTAAATGGCTAATCGCTTTTTCGGTTTCGTCAAAATAGACTAAGGCTTCCGCGTAGCGAATATGACCGGGAATAAAGTCGGGATATTCTGTGACAAGATGTTGTAATGGGGCAATACTTTTGGTTTTTAGTTTAGGATCAAATTCTGCTTTTCCGTACCTCCAATAGACGTTTCCACCTGGAGGAAGTTCTTCTTCCTCATAGTAGGGGTTTCTAGATGAAGAGAGGGTTTCATTGCTAAAGGAGACTTTTGCCTCGCGATAAAGGGCTTCTGCTTCCTTTTTGTCTCCCGCTTGATAATGTTCATCGGCTTTGCTTAAAGTTGCCAAATACTCAGACTCTTTTTCAGTAAGATCAGGGAGAAGTTCACTAATTTTTTCTTCTAAGGTGGGTGGGGTATCTTCTTCTTCTTCAGTAACTTGTTCTTCCTTTTCCTGAGACGTTTTCTCTTCTGAAGAGTCACTCCAAGCTACGGTGGGGGTGAGGATTAAAGCCAGACTAAGCAGGAGAGCATTCCAAGACAGTTTCATTTGCCAATTCGGATCAAGTAGTGGTGGGGGGTACACTTCTATGTTATTGCAAAAATTGGTAAAGTATTATTATTGAAGTGTCACCGGTAGAGAACTATCACCCCAATATTTCTGAACTGAAGTGCGACCGTCTCGGTCGTTAGTAGAGAGCAAGATGCTCTCACGACTTTTCACCTGATGGTTTTTATTTGGAATCACTATAATTGATCCTATTTCAATCTGAAGTTTTGGCCCAGTATTGGCTAGTTGATTGATTCTATCTCAATCTGAAGTTTTGGCCCAGTATTGGCTAGCTGAATCACCATCCCCTTGGTTAAGGGAGTGCGTTCGATACGTTTGCCTTGATAGAAGGTTCCATTCCAACCTAAATTTACTAATTCCCAACCATTTTTTGTGGGTTGAATCTTTAAATGGTAGCGTGAAAGCACAGCACTAGCAAGGGTAATTTGGTTATCTGGAGACCGTCCGATGGTAATTAACGAATTAGCCTCAATTCGCCACGTTTGTAACGGAACTGAACTCTGAGGATTTAAGAGATTAACTTTAAGCATTGGGATTCTTTGCTCCCGTGATGTTCCTGCAGACAGAGAGTCATTGATTTTTTCTGGCTCTTGTTGAGCTAAAGTAGGCTGAAGATTTGGCGATTTGCTCTCAAAAGTGTTGATGGAAACCATGGTTTAAACTCCTGATTGATTTTCTCTATTAATGTCTTGGTAACTATTGGCGGTTGTATGCACTTAGCCAGTCATCGCTTCATCACTTTTCAGGCTCTTTGGGATATTTTTAAATGAGAGGAGTTTTAAATTTCATAGCTCTGCATATCCTTTTTCCCTCAGACCAATTAAAAAGTAGAGGTTTTCCTAAAGGAAGAGTCTATTTTGAGCAAAATCCTCTGTGCCAATTCTTGAAGGACTATGAGTGTAAGAGAAAACATAAGCCAAAAATTTGCTAGTTATCTGTCTCTAAAAGACAGACCTAGTGGGAAGGGGCTGATTCCTCAGTCAATTGTTGATCCTTCTCTAGAAGGTTTCATAGAAAGACTGATAGAAATGGCTCCTCAAGCGAGTGAAGAAGATTGGTCTCGTTGCTTTTTAAGGAGTTTACTGGAAACTCAATGGATATCGCGATGCTTATGGAGAACGCGCGATTATCCTCAAAAGATTATTATCTATTCTGGTTACTTATTCATTTGTGAAAATGGTCTTTTTTGTTATCTACAACCTAGTTGCTGGCAAGCGGCAAAAACGGTGAGCAATCGCCTAAAACAATCTCAAAATTCTGCTTTCCACTACCCTGCTGAGGAATGTTATCTCCTTGCCTGTGAGTTAAGTTTGCACCCTAGTGTGTTACTGAGACGATTTGACTTTAAGACAACAGTTCCCCTGAAAGCCTATGCCCGAGCTGCCTTACAGCAAGCGGTCAAAGATCGGATCGCAAAGGACTTAAAATCAAAGTCGATTAAGTTTTCTGGTTTAGGCAGACTCAAAAATCTCTCTCTGTCTCGCTTGGAAAATCTTCTGGCTGAATATGGTTTACGCGGAGAAGTGCTAGAACAACATCGCCTGCTAGCAAGTGTGTTTAAGCAGTTGTGGGAGACTTTACAAACTCCTTCTGATGGGAGGGGTCGTCATCGCTATCAGTTACGGATTTATTCTCTCAGCGATCGCCAACTCAGTCAAATTGCCAGAGCTTATAATCAACAAGCCCAACGTTTGCAATGGGAAAATCAACCGATTGAGGGGCAACGGGTTAAACGAATGCTAGAAACCTGTTTGCAAGCGATTCAACAAAACTATGAAACGCAACGCTCTCTTTCCTTAGAAGACTTAACCCAACTTCCAGAAGCTACTAATGATACGGGATTAAATCCTCTTGACAGGGCGATGGAAGAAGAACAGCAACAGGACTTTTTACAGGTGAGACAAGCGGTTGAAAAAGCCCTTGGTAAGTTAGAAAAAACTGCCTATCAAGGACTTTTACTGTCTCTAGGGTTAGAAATTAATCAAAGTGATTTAGCTGCTTTCCTAGGAGTCAAAAAACAATATCAGGTTGCTCGACAATTACAACGTTATCAACGGACAGTTCTGAGAGAGTTAGTTCAAGGTGATTACTCTACTGCTCAAAAAATGACGGCGGAAACAGAGCGAGAGGTTTTAATGGTTGTTAAAGATTATTTAAGGGTTTATAGTAAACGTTTTTTTACTAATTATTTAGAAAGCGCGATCGCGCAAAAGCTAACTTTATCAGAAAAAGAAGTTTTAATTAATTCACGAGAAGCAGGGAAGGGGTCAACACAAGAGCTTGTGCTAGCTAACCTAATTCAAAGATTCCAAGAAAGTATTGAAAAGCCGTTGAATCTAGAATTATCTAAATTCCAATCAGCACCCGAAAAAATTGAGCTATTTATCACAGAATGGCTACAACAAAATCAAGCAATTTTTTATTAAAAGGAGATGACAAATGTTACTTGGTATTAATGACTTAGCCTTACTTCATCCCGAACGAGTTATTCTTGACTTTTCAGAACAAAAGCAAGAGCAATTATGGGAAGAAACAAAAAATCAAAGTTATCAAAAGGCAACTGAACTTTGGCAAACTTATCTCAACCGTTTAGCTGGAGAGGTTTTTTCTCGCTATCTTTTAGAAGAACCTGATTTAAGAGAAACTCCTCGTCTCTGGCAAGAAGAAAAAGAACAGATTAATTTGTATCAATGGGTGAATGGAACTGCCATTGACTTAGCATCAATGCGTCTGGTTCTCATTCCAAGTGATGAAGACGAGCTTGATGAGTTGCGAGTTCCTAGGGAATGGCTAGAATTAAATGATTGGGTGGGACATTATTATTTAGCAGTACAATTAGATTTAGAGACGCGTTGTTTACAGGTGCTAGGGTTTGCAGATTATCAACAACTGCGAAACTGGGGAAAATATGATCCCGTTGACGAAACCTATGTCTTAGGACAAGAAGACTTAACAGAAGATTTAACAGTGATGTGGGTCGCGCCAGCGGTAGTTCCTACAGTGAAGTCATCGTTAGCATCTTTATCAAATGCTGAGGCAGAAGCGATTTTACAACAAGTGAGGCAAGCGAACTTGGTTATTCCAAGATTGGAAATTCCTTTTTCTCAGTGGGGGGCTTTATTATCTCAAGCCCAAGGGAGACGTTCACTTAGCACTTTTGTCCCACCTACCACTTCAACGCCCTTAACCAATCTTAGGCAGTGGTTTCAAAAAGAATTTGAAGCAGGTTGGCAAGCCCTTGAGGAATTATTAACCCCAGAGTCCAATAATCTAGCCATGAGTTTTCGACAAAGACAGCACACAACTCATGGGTTAAGTGTGGAAGGGGTAAAGTTAATTGATTTAGGGGTGCAGTTAGGACATCAATCGGTTGCTTTGCTGATTAATTTAATAGAAGTGACTGCTGAGAAAGTGCAAGTTCGAGTGCAGTTATTCCCCTCAGAAGCCCAAGAGTATTTACCCCGGAATATTCAGTTGGCATTGCTTTCTTCCTCCGATCAGGTCTTGCAAAAAGTAGAAGCCCGTACCAGTGATCAGTTGATTCAGCTTAAACGGTTTACCTGTCCAGTTGGCAAAGGGTTTAACCTAAGAATTAAGCTCGGTGAGTTTGAGTGGCGTGAAACATTTGTGATTCAATGAGCCAACTTGTTATTTTAAATTTAGGTCGAGGGAGTCTGCAAAAGGGATTTCCCGTTATTACTGCTTCTATCTACAGGAAAAATCAAGCTGATCCTCAGCAGTGTATAAGTCATTTTACTGGGAGTTTGCCGGCTGCCCCACAACTGTTGACGCTGTATCGCCGTTGGCAATCTCTATATGAGTCTTTGTATCGGATGCGAATTATTTCCATTCGCCAGACAAAAGAGAAAGAGGATGATGGGTTGGAAATTGATGAGAGTGATGTTACTCATATTAGTGAAGGGGATTTTGCAAATTTAGCGACAGAATTACAGGATTTACTCAATCGTTGGCTAGATACAGAGGGTTTTCGTTATCTCGAACGGCAACTGCGAATGCACTTTCATCCCAATGAGGAAGTTTGCATTATTATTCAAACTGAAGATATGACCCTCCCTCGACTTCCTTGGTTTAGTTGGCAGTTTTTACAGGACTATTCCTATGCTGAAGTGGCCTTTAGTGGTCTAAATTTTCAAAGTCGAACCTCGCCCCCCTCAACTAATCAACCCTTAAGAATTTTGGCAATTTTAGGGGATGCCACGGGAATTAATGTGGAGCGCGATCGCGCTTTATTAGAAAATTTACCTCAAGCGGAAGTGTCGTTTTTAGTCGAACCCTCGCGGAAAGTCTTTAATGATTATCTCTGGGCAGAAAAGGGATGGTATAAGATTCTCTTTTTTGCCGGTCACAGCACCACTGATCCCGCAGAGATGACCGGACGAATTTATCTAAATTCTGAAGAGAGTTTGACCATTAGCCAGCTTAATTATGGGCTTAATCGCGCGATCGCGCAAGGGTTACAATTGGCGATTTTTAATTCCTGTGACGGTTTGGGATTAGCCCAGCAACTAACCGAAATCAATCTTCCCCAAACCATTGTGATGCGAGAACCAGTCAGCGATCGCGTAGCGCAAGAATTTTTAAAGTATTTTCTCACCGCCTTTGCTCGGGGAGACTCTTTTTTCCGAGCCGCCCGAGAAGCTCGGGAACAGTTACAAGGGCTAGAAGGCGAGTTTCCAGGGGCAAGTTGGCTACCGCTCATTTTCCAAAATCCCTCGACAGTTCCTTTAATGTGGCCAAAAGCCAAAGCCAAAATTCCCTCCTTATCTCAGGGGAAACGACTCAAATTCTCTTACCTCTTATTCATGAGTGGGATGGTGAGTGCTGTGGTCATGGGAATTCGTTGGTTAGGACTGTTGCAACCTTTGGAACTCTCTGCTTATGATACCTTCATGGGTTTACGTCCCCAGCAAGGGCAATCAGACAAAATTCTATTAGTGACAATAGATTCTAAAGATATGGCTTTTCAGGATGAGCAGGAAATGCCACGACAGGGGTCTCTTTCTGATGAAGCACTGGCTAAACTACTAGAGAAGATTACCCCTTATCAACCTGTTGCCATTGGTTTAGATATCTATCGCCATCCCCCCATTAGCGATCTAGAAAGTAAAGCAAAAGTAGATCGTTGGCGTGAGCAAGATTTGCTGGTTGATATTTGTCAAATTGGGGGACGTGGGGGAGAATCGGAAGTTTTACCACCCCCTAGGGCGGATTTAAGTCATGTTGGGTTTAGCGATTTACCCATTGACCCTGACTTAGTAATTCGGCGGCAGATTTTTGGTATGGCTCCTGGAAACCCAGATGGGTGCTATACCACTGAATCTTTCAGTTTTTTACTAGCAAAACGTTATTTAGCCACAGAAGGGATAGAACCGCAACGCATCAGTGATGATCAATTTGAAATTGGATCAGCGGTTTTCTCGAAAGTTGACCCCCCAGCAGGGGGCTATCAAAGCATTGACAGTGGAGGCTTTGAGGTACTACTTAATTATCATGGTAGTGGGGAAATTGCACCAACTATTCCTTTAAGGGAGATTTTAGATGGGTCACGGGAGGAGGAATTAGGAAATTTATTGCGCGATCGCGTGATTTTAGTAGGAAACATTGATCCCAGTTTCAAAGATTATCATCAAACCCCTTATGCCCCAGGGAAGCAAGGATTGGAAGAAATGGCGGGAGTAAAAATTCAAGCCCACGCTACCGCCGCCATCATCAGCGCAGCCTTAGGGGAACCTCCGACACTATGGTGGTTACCCCAATGGGGAGATTTTATTTTGGTATTGAGTTGGGGAATGGCTGGGGGGATGATTGTATATTTTAAGCGCGATTACAGATTTTTAATTGTTACAGGCGGAACCTTGCTAGTGCTACTAACAGGAGGCTATTGGCTGGTTTTCTGGCAATGGGGCGGCTGGCTACCGTTACTTCCATCTTTCTTAGCGGTCAGTTTCACAGGGGTAATGGTGATCTTTTTACCGAAGTGGCTTTGAGTTGGAAAAAATTTTTTGAACCAGGTGCATATAACACTCAGCTCAAACCAATTGTTTAATAGAGCAAACAAATTATGCACACAAGGAGATTAGATAAATGATTTTAACTTATCGTGGTATCCGTTACCAAAATCATACAACTGCTATTATTTCCCAGCGCACGAAAGTCAAAGCAAAATATCGAGGACAAAGTTATCAAATTCCTCAGCCCCAAATGATCGCCTCCTCCCCAAAAAAAATTAAAAAATTAGTCTATCGTGGCATTCCCTATGATC
>JBKHER010000076.1:0-9991 GCA_046540715.1 Halothece sp. | reverse complement strand
CGAGATAAGGGATAAACTGAAATACCATTTTCCAAAGGATTCGTAATCGGATGATCGCCATAGTTTGTGACTAAAGCAGTTGCAGGATTAAATCCTAATGCTTCTCCTTTCCCTGATGCATCGACAATAACACGATCATCTAATTCAATTCCCCAAGAATCTAAAAGCGGTTCTAAACTATCACTGCTGTCGCGATCTAATAATAAGAAAAGATGTCCCCCTGCTGCGACATAATTTTGAATAGACTCAATTTCCCCTGGGAATAAATCTTGTTGCGGGGAGACGATAATTAAAACACTATTGGGAGAACTAGGAAGATTTGTTTCTTCGGCAAAATTAAAGGGTTCAACTTGATAGCCTTGTTGTTCTAAACTAGCAACGGATTGGGAGAAACCTCCTTGTACTTCTTCTAAAGGGGGTTCGCCATGTCCTTGTAAAAAATAGGCAAAGGAAACGCGATCGCGCTGGATAATATTTATAGCATTTGTTAGCTCAATTTCTGAAAGGGGTTCAAGTTCATTCACCTCTTGAACAAACTGCGTTTTATCCCCATACTCAATATAAACTTCACCAAAAGATTCCACCCCAAAAGACTCTACTTTTGCAATATCTTGCTGGGGATCAACAAATTCAAACTCAAAATTTTCACTATAGCTTTGATATTTTTTTAACAATCTTTCGCTTTCTGGTGTCGGAGGAGATTCAAAAACAAACACTTTTAAAGGTTGCTCTAAATTTTCCACTAACTGTTGTGATTGTGAGGCTAAGGTATAAAGATTGGTTTCTGTTAAATCAAAGGTGCGTCCATAATTAATAGCAATGATATTTAAAGAAACAAGAATTGTCACTAGCGCGATCGTTGCGATTAAAGCATTAAGTCCCGTTTGCGTGGAACGTCGCCGCCAAAAGCCACGGCTGAGAATAATGAATCCCACAATTAAAATCAACGTTCCCCCAGCTAAAATGCCTATAGGAACAGGTATCCATTCACCCGCAACATAGCCAGCCACAGCCCCAATAATAATAAAAATAATCCCAAATAGAATAAAATACTTACTCATCAATAAAGTTGATTTGTTTTAAATTCAAAAAATTATTATAAGATAAAAATCCTATAGAATTTGTGAAAACATTATAATGCTTATAATTCTTTATATTCAACGGTCTTTAATAAACTTGTATCGGAACATGATTGGCATCAATTTCTATGACGATATCAACTCCTTGCTTGCTTTCAATTAATGGCGTAATAAATAACTCTGGATGTAAAGCCTTCCAAAAGTATTCTACAAACTGTTTGATTTCTGCATTACTCATTCCTGATTTTCCCTCCGCGTAGCGCTTTGCTCGTGTCGAAGACATCATTTTTTGTTCTGCTTCCTGTCGCCATTTGTGGCTTAAATGATAGTCTTCAGGGGTAAGTATAACTAAACCATCTAAGTATTTCCATAAGGGGAGATAGCTTTGGAGACGGTGGTTATTATCAAGGGCAAATTGTCGATCTGCTTCCGTATCAATGGGAGAAGGGGGGAAAGTAAAAACCGTTTCTGCAATGGGTTTTACGCCCAAGAACCAGCCTTCAAATAATAAGATATCAATTTTGTCATTAATGGTTTCAGGGGTAGCGCGATCGCCGCGTCCTTGGTAAGCTGATTTATCAAAACGAGGAATTTCAAGGGGCGTTTTTTCCTGAAGAACATTCTCTAATAAGTCTCTCCCTAACTTAACATCATGAGTTCCAGGAGGACCCCGCCAAATTAATCGCGGATCGTCTTTTTGTAACTGTTCCCGTTCTGAATAAGTCTTATAAAGATCATCAAGGGATAGGGCGACTGTCTGATAGCCAAACTGAGTTAATATTCCTTGTAAAATCATCGCTAACGTTGTTTTTCCCGTTCCTTGAAGCCCTAATATGCCTTGAATTAAAGGCTTTTTCTTTTGTTCTTTTTTGCGAGCAATTTTCAAACTCAGTGGAAGCCATAAGTACCAAAGTAACCATAATATCTGATCTTCTTTTAAGCCCACTTTCTCAGCCAAAGGATAAACAATTTTAGACACAATAGGAAAATAATAAATCCTAGTTTCCAATGGCATCTCAATCTCCCAATCGCGATTTTCTAAAGCCTGCTTTTCACGATCAGTTAAAGTTTCACCCTGGGATAAACGATATAAAATTCTCATTGGTTATTCGTTATTGGTTATTGGTCAAACGCGATCTCTAATTAAGACCCTAAAATAAATGCTTGGAGATAAAACCCATAAGTTAATCCGACTTTAAATACATTTAGAAAATCAATAAATCCTGAATTATTGCGATTTCTGCGATAATAAATCCAGCTAACTACTTCTGTAAAGATCAACATAATGGCAGCAACAACAATATCTACATTTCCCCTTTGTCCGGCTACACTAGAAATAGAAATTGCCATAAAACTTCCCAATAAAAGACTAATGAATAATAAGCTAATTCGTCGCCACGGATTGGCAAAAAATTGTCGCGTTTGATTAGAAAAACTTGCTAATAACAGATTTAAGCGAGTATTTTGCATGAGTTTCTATAATAAAGACAGACCTATTCTAAACGATAAAACAACCATGCAACTAATTGAAACGATCCGCATGGCAATCACTACCTTAACAGCAAATAAATTACGAAGTAGTTTAACCATGTTAGGGATTGTTATTGGTAATGCTTCTGTCATTGCTATGGTAGGTATTGGACAAGGGGGACAAGAACTAGCGAGAAATGAATTTGAATCCCTAGGTCCCAATACGCTATTTGTAACCCCTGGTTCGAGACAAGAACGCCAAACTAGCTTTGATGTTCCCCGAACCTTAGTCTATGAAGATGCTAAAGCCATTGCGGATCAAGTTCCCAGTATTACAGGAGTTGCGCCACAAATTACCAGTACCCAACTCATTACCTATCAAAATCGAAATGCGAGAGATTCGGTTATTGGAACCACTCCAGAATTTTTAAGTGTTCGTGGCTTTGAAATTGCCAATGGTCGCTTTATCCAAGAACTAGATTTACAAGCGAATCGTCGAGTTGTGATTTTAGGATCAGAAATTGCTAGAAGATTATTCCCCACTTCTGATCCCATTGGGGAACAAATTCGCATTAGAAATTCGAGTTTTCGGGTGATTGGTGTCATGGAAGAAAAGGGAGCCTTTTTAGGCAATAATCAAGATGATTTTGTTTATATTCCCCTCACAACTATGGCGAATCAAATTGTGGGACGACGTTCGGTTTATGGCATTGATTTAACCTTTATTGCGGTTTCTGCTAAGGATGAAAGTAGCATTCGCGCAGCACGATTTCAAATCGAAAATTTACTGCGCCTAAGACATAACATTACAGGGGAAGATGATTTTTCCGTTCAAACCCAACAGGATATTCTGGATACCGTGGGAACGATTACAGGGGGATTAACTATTATGCTTGCCGCGATCGCGGGAATTTCTCTACTGGTTGGCGGCATTGGGGTCATGAATATTATGTTAGTCTCAGTTTCGGAACGTACCCAAGAAATTGGACTGCGTAAAGCCCTTGGCGCAAGAGAACAAGATATTCTCACCCAATTTTTAATTGAAGCCACGATCCTCGCCGTTTTAGGAGGATTCTTTGGCACCTTAATTGGCGGTGGGATTATTGTTGTTGCAAGTATGCTGTCTCCACTTCCCGCACAAATTTCAGTTCCTGCGGTTATTATTGCCGTTAGTGTTTCGGCTGGAATTGGCTTATCCTTTGGCGTAATTCCTGCCCGTCAAGCAGCGAAACTAGATCCCATTGTTGCGCTCAGAAGTAATTAACCCCAAATCATTGTTCCCTCTTGCACTGAAGTTTCCCATACTTTCCCATCTAGTGCCATTTGTTCCACTAAACTAGCTAAACGGAGCGCTTTTAGAGCTTGTTCTCCCCCCACCGAGGGGTTATTGCCACCACTAACACAGCTAATAAAATGTTCTAGTTCGGCATGGAGAGGTTCAATTTTACTGGTGTAAACCTTTTCAATTAAACCGTCTTGGCGATATAACACTTGTCCATAATTGGTGGTATAGTCGGCAGTGGTTTGACGGTGAATTAGAATTTCATTATCGAGAAAATCAGCTTCAATAAGCGCATTTTTACAATGGACAGAAATATTGCGGATTTTACGGTGGGTTACTTTGCTAGCGGTTAACGTCGCGATCGCGCCATCAGCAAATCCCAAAGTCGCCGTCACATAATCTAAGTTGCCAGAATGATCCGCTTTCGTCCCACTAGCCGTAAGTTTAACCACAGAACTCGTCGTTAACTCTAATAATAAATCGAGATCATGAATCATTAAATCCAGCACTACAGACACATCATTCGCCCGTTGGGAATAAGGACTCATCCGATGGGCTTCTAACGCTAATAAGTCCTCTCCTTTTAAAACATTGCTTAACTCTTGAAATGCCGGATTAAACCGCTCAATATGTCCCACCTGCAAAATACAGTTATTGTCAGCAGCCGCATTCACTAATGATTCAGCTTCTTCAATACTCGCCGCGATCGGTTTTTCGATTAAAACATGAACCCCAGCATGGAGAGAAGCTAACCCTACCTCATGGTGTAACTTGGTTGGAACCGCAATACAAACTGCATCCACACAAGCGAGCAAATCATGATAATCTTCAAAAAACCGTACCCGATACTTACTAGCAATATCTAAGCCTCGGGTAACATTCACATCTGCAACGCCATACAACTCCACATCCTTGAGTAAACCAAGCACTCGGGTATGATGTTGTCCCATATTCCCAACACCAATAACTCCCACTCGTAACGGGGGTTTGCCATTACGAGAAAAGGACTTTGCCCCCTGCAATTGCTCATTTTGATAACTCACAAAAAATCAATCCTCCACCACACAAAAATCTCACTTTCTCTAGCAGAATAAACGTTTTTCCCTAAATTCGCAAAATTTTCAGGAAAAGAGTCATACCATCTCGAAAAATTAGCACGACACATCGCTTCCTCTCCTCCTAAGGGAGGTAATTCTTGAAAATGGGATAAAAAATCTGCCAGAGGCATTATGAATAAATTAAGTGAAAAAATGTAAAGTAGTTGTGTCAGTTTATCTGCTGTCCAGTTCTTGACAATTGTTGAAGCCCTCCCACTAAACGCTTCGCGCTATAGACCAGGTTTCGACTGAACAATCGCACACAGGAGTCCTCTCGTGACATTTTAAGATAGAAGCAGTTATATCATTTTTATAGTTATTCCAATTATTTTCCGTAATGCGACCGTCTCGGTCGCTACTAGGGAGCAAGATGCTCCCACTCTCAGCTTGATGGTTTTTATTTGCAATGACTATAAATTTAAACTCCCCCTTATCCCGTTTCTGAAAAGTCAACCCCCCTTTTATCCCCCCTAACCCCCCTTTGAACGGGGGAAACAATGGGTCAGTGTGTAGCGTCAATTCTTAGAAATAGTATTAGTAAGGGTGGATTGTGATCTAGCGTCAAATTATTTTTTACACTTGTGATGTCGAAAAAAATCATTGTTATTGGGGCCGGAATTGGTGGACTCACTACTGGTGCATTACTTGCCAAACGAGGTTATGCTGTCACCATCTATGATCAGGCTTATGTTGCTGGTGGGTGTGCTTCCACATTCAAGCGTCACGGCTTCACCTTTGATGTTGGGGCAACCCAAGTTGCAGGCTTAGAACAAGGAGGGATTCATCAACAAATCTTTACAGAATTAGGGATAGAACCGCCTCCAGCAACCCCCTGTGATCCAGCCTGTGCCGTCTATTTACCAGGAGAAAAGACTCCCATTAATATTTGGCGCGATCCTGAGAAATGGCGTAAAGAACGACAATCTCAGTTTCCCAATAGTGAACCGTTTTGGCAACTCATGGCAAAGCTATTTCAGGCAAGTTGGCACTTTCAACAGCGTAATCCTGTGCTACCCCCTCGTAATCTTTGGGATATGTGGCAATTAATTTCTGCCGTGCGACCTGAAACCTTAATTACCTTACCCTTTACCTTTTTAACCGTTGGCGATATTTTACGGATTTTGGGACTTGATGATGATCTTCGATTAAAAACTTTCTTGGATATGCAGTTAAAACTGTATTCTCAGGTGAATGCCGATGAAACCGCCTTATTATATGCGGCTACCGCGCTCGGAATGTCCCAAGCCCCACAAGGATTATGGCATTTACAGGGCAGTATGCAAACCTTAAGCACTCGTTTAGTCAAAGGGTTAAGAAAGCATGGGGGAAAATTACGCCTTCGCCATCGCGTTAAAAGCATTCACACGCAGCTAACTGGGGTGACGATTCAAAATGAGAAAACAGGAGAAATCTGGAAAGAGGAAGCGGATGCTGTGGTGGCAAATGTGACGGTACAAAATTTATTAAATTTATTACCAGGGGCCGATCAGTTATTTGGGGTTTCGCAGTTCCTCTTCAAAGGATATGAAAGGCGCGTTAAGAATTTACCTGAAGCTAATGGGGCATTTGTTTTGTATCTAGGGGTGGATGAAACAGCAATTCCTGAAAACTGTCCGCCGCATCTACAATTCTTATATGATTCTCAGGGAGTCGTGGGAGAGAAAAATTCCCTTTTTGTGTCTGTGAGTCGAGCAGGGGATGGACGCGCCCCACAAGGACAAGCCACGATTACAGCCTCTGCATTTACGGAAGTCGGTCAATGGTGGACTGATACAGCAGAAAGTTATGAGAGGTTGAAGCAAGATTATGTGGAAACGGCGATTAAAAACTTAAGCCAATATTTCCATCTCACAGAAGAGACCATCATCCATCAAGAAGCGGCTACGCCCAGAACATTTGCCCGATTTACGGCTCGCCAAGCAGGGTATGTGGGAGGATTAGGACAACGGGTTTCTACTTTTGGCCCCTTTGGGTTTGCCAATCGCACTCCCATTAAAAATCTCTGGTTAGTGGGGGATGCCACCCACCCTGGAGAAGGAACCGCAGGGGTAAGTTATTCGGCTTTAACGGCAGTTCGTCAATTGGAAAGAGTTGTCTCCTTGGGAACTAATACAAATGATTAGAACAGGAAGAGGATTCAGAGGAAGTATGATCTGACTCTTTAATATAACGAGGAATTTGAATTTCAAAACGAGACCCTTTTTCTAATTGGCTAGTGACTAAAATTTTGCCTCCCATTAAGGTGACTAAAGAGTCGGTAATGGCTAATCCTAAACCTGTTCCTGCATATTTCCGAGTGAGGGTTTGATCAACTTGTCGAAAGGCTTCAAAAATTTCTGCTTGTTGCTCTTGAGTCATGCCAATTCCTGTATCTTTAACAATAATTTTGACCCAGTTTTTTTCTAATTCACTAATGGTTACAGTCACTGACCCTTCATCGGTAAATTTAATGGCATTAGAAAGTAAGTTAACAATAACTTGACGTAAACGGTTACTGTCATTAGTAATAAAGGGATTATTTAATTCTGAAGTAAAAGTGAGAGTGATTTTTTTTTCATCCGCCAGCGATCGCAGCTCTTCTACAGTATTAGAAACAACAGTTTTCAAATTGCATCGTTCTAGGCGTAACTCTAGTCGCCCGGCTTCCATTTTTGACAGGTCAAGGATATCATTAATTAAATTTAGAAGGGTTTTGCCATTACTTAAAATCCGATCCACCATCTGAGTTTGTTGGGGTTTTAAGTTCTCTTTTCCCTGTCTTAAAAGAAGTTGCGAAAAGCCAATAATGGCATTCATCGGAGTTCGCAATTCATGGGACATGGTGGCAATAAATTGAGACTTGAGACGGGCAGCTTCGAGGAGTTTTATATTTTGCAATTTAATATGTCGCTGTTGTCTTTCTAGTTCTTGATTTTGTCGAGCGAGCATTTTATTTTGTTGTTCGAGACGTTCTTCTCCTTCTTCTAAACTTTTAATCAGTCTGGCATTATCGATCGCGATCGCGGCTTGTTCTCCCACTGCTTTTAATAACGTTTGATCTTGAGGCTTAAACTCACTATCAGAATCATCTCCCCATTTTCCCACCGCTAAAACTCCCAATCTTCCTGACTTAGCCGATTCAATCGCCACGCCATAAATAACATCAGGTAAACTGGCTAATCCCTGAGTATTTTTATAAATTTGCGGTTCTCCTGTTCTAAAAACTGACCTTAAAACCCCTGAATGGAGAGAAAAAACTTGGCTCAAATCAATATGGTTTGTCTGTTCCCCCGCCACCACTTTCAGCATAATTTCTTGACGAGAATTATACAAAGCAATGAAACAAACTTCGGTATCCATTGTTTTGTATGTCGCTTGCGCCATTACCTTTAATAATTCCGGTAAACTACTCAGGCGCTGGTTCAATAAATTGGTCAATTGTTGTAACGTTCGCAGTTGTTGTTCCTGTTCCTGTAAAATCCGAAAGGTACTGCGTAAATTATTCGTTGCTTCTTGGGCTTCCTTGTAGAGACGGGCATTTTCAATTGCTAAAGCAGCGCGTTGGGCTAAATCTTCTGCGAGAGTGAGATCAGCTTGAGTATAACATCGCCCAGATTCACTGGTAGCAAATAGAATCGTGCCAAAAATTTCCTCTCCCATAGCAAGGGGAACACAAATATAAGAGCGACAATTTAAGTATTCTAAAAGTTTTAAATGCTCCTCATCTACTGCCATTTCGCGATTTTTCGCCGCATCCACCTGAAAACAAAAGTCAGAGGTATGACTCCTTAAAACCGCCGGGCTGCCATAATATTGACTTTGTTCTTGATTGAGATATTGTTGTAATTCCCAGACTAAGCGAGCTTTTTCTCGATTCAAATGGGCAACAGCAATCCGCTTTAAACTGGGGGGACTGCCATAAACCCCTTCTGGTTCCACCACATCAATAGCACACCAATCAGCGAGACGAGGGACCGCTAACCGCGCTAAATTTTCTAAGGTGGTGCGATAATCAAGGGAAGAGGAGAGGAGTTGACTGGCTTCTGCGAGAAAGTGAGTGCGAACTTCATTGCGTTTGCGTTCGGTAATATCAATTAAAACCCCAGAAAGGCGACGCGGCTGTCCCAACTGATTATTTTGAGACTTCCCTCTGGCAATACAATAGCGATATTCCCCAGAACTATGTCGGACGCGAAACTCCACCTCTAATTGATAAGTTTTACCGAAGATGCAATTTTGGATGCTAGTTTTCACCTCTCCTCGATCATCGGGATGGATTTGTTCATAGAAGCGATCTTTATCAAGTTCCCGTTCCCCGGGAGATAGCCCAATCATCCGTAGGAGGCGATCATTACAATAGACAACTTGGGAGTCAACATTCCAATCCCAAATTCCCTCATTCGAGCCTTCTAAAACCAGTCGATAGCGCTCTTCACTTTCTCGCAGACGGGCATTAGCGGCTTCTGCTTCTTTTTCCGCCTGATAAACCCGAATCGCCCGATGGAGACTTTGAGAGAGATGTTCTGGGGTAATGGTATCTTTAGATAAATAATCGATCGCGCCAGCTTTCATTAAATCCACCGCTACCTGATGATCTTCTTGGGCGGTTAAAACCACTAAAGGCAGTTTACTAAACCGACCTCGAATTTGCTGAATTAGGCTTAAGCCATCCCCATCAGGCAGCCGATAGTCTAAAAAAACGCATTCAATCTCTTCATCATTTTCTATTGTCTGGATCGCATTAGCACAAGTGTCTGCAGAGAGAATCGTCAGGTCTTGTTCGGCCCCTTTTTGCAAAGCACGACGGACTGCTATCTTATCTCCTGCATCATCTTCTACTAATAGCACTTTAACCATAGAATCATTAAGAATGAGGTAATTTTTGGGGAATTAGTTCAATTGCCATTATTGATCAATGAGCGCGATCGTCTCCACGAATTTATCAAAGGTTACAGGCTTGATCATCTATCCTGCAACATTAAGTTAATATGTTTCTAATTTATCTCTATGTTGGTCAAATGTCGTCACAACAATGACAGATGTTATTGGTTATTGGTTATTGGTTATGAAAATACGGTAGCATA